>NZ_JBEXUS010000029.1:0-84971 GCF_040614455.1 Nocardia sp. NPDC005978 | reverse complement strand
CGGTGGTCACAACACCGCGGGGCCGCCGGCCGAGAGTGGGATCAGTCTGCGGACTCGCTCGAATCCACGGATTCCGTTCCCGCGTAGGCGAACTCGGCGAGCACGCCCGCGAGGGACTGTGGCACCCGCGCCCGCAGCCGGGTGCCGGACTCCTCGTGCTCGGTGGTCAGGATGCGACCGTCCGCGTGGATGCGGGCCAGCAGATCACCGCGGGTGTAGGGCAGCAGGACGCTGACCTCCACATCGAGGTTCAGCGCCGTGGCCAGCCGCTCGCGCAGCTCCTCGATGCCCTGACCGGTCTGCGCGGAGACGAACGACGCCTCGGGCAGCCAGCCGCGCAGCTGGGTGAGCTCCATGGGATCGAGCGCGTCGATCTTGTTGACCACCAGCATCTCCGGCGGGGCCGGGGTGCCGGTCTCGCGCAGGACATCGGTGATGACCTCGCGCACGGCCTTGATCTGCATGTCGGGCAGCGGGTCGGAACCGTCCACCACGTGCAGCAGCAGATCCGCGCCGGTGACCTCTTCGAGGGTGGAGCGGAACGCTTCGACCAGCTGGGTCGGCAGATGCCGGACGAAACCGACGGTGTCGGTGAACACGACCTCGCGGCCGTCCTCCAGCGCCGCCTTGCGGGTCGTCGGATCCAGGGTGGCGAAGAGCGCGTCCTGGACCAGCAGGCCCGCGCCGGTCAGCGAATTCATCAGGCTCGACTTGCCGGCATTGGTGTAGCCGACGATCGCGACCTGCGGAATGCCGCTGGCGGTGCGCTTGGCGCGCTTGGTGTCACGGGCGGTCTTCATCTCGCGGATCTCACGGCGCAGTTTGGCCATGCGTTCGCGAATGCGCCGACGATCGGTCTCGATCTTCGTCTCACCCGGGCCGCGAGTACCAACGCCACCGTTCGCGCCGCCCGCACGACCACCGGCCTGGCGGGACATGGACTCACCCCAGCCACGCAGGCGCGGGAGCATGTATTCCATCTGGGCGAGCGAGACCTGGGCCTTGCCCTCACGCGAGGTCGCGTGCTGGGCGAAGATGTCCAGGATCAGCGCGGTGCGGTCGATGACCTTGACCTTGACGACCTTCTCCAGCGCGACCAGCTGCGCCGGGGACAGTTCACCGTCGCAGATGACGGTGTCGGCGCCCACCTCGAGCACCATCTCGCGCAGTTCCTCGGTCTTGCCCGAGCCGATGTAGGTGGCCTTGTCCGGCTTGTCGCGGCGCTGGATGAGCGAATCGAGCACCTCGGAACCGGCGGTCTCGGCGAGGGCGGCCAGCTCGGCCATTCTCGACTCGACCTGGGCGGGGGTGCCCTCGGTCCAGACGCCGACCAGCACGACGCGCTCGAGACGCAGCTGCCGGTACTCGACCTCGGTGACATCCTCGAGTTCGGTGGAGAGCCCGGCGGTGCGGCGCAGTGCGGCGCGCTCCTCGAGCTGCAACTCACCGACGGTCGGCGACGCGGACCAACCGGTCTCGGCGTCGTCGGTGTGCTCCTCAGCGGGAGTGAACTCGTACGTTTCTTGTTTACTCATACGCCTCCATGGTCCCACGGACCAACCGAATGACGCATTCGGTTATTTCACCGCGATTCGCGGGCGAGGTTCGGTGGGGGCCGAGTCCGGGCGGTCGACGTGTTGCCCGGGCGGCGGTGCGCGGGGTCAGGCGTCCTGCCACCACTTGGCGGCGAGAGTTCCGGTGGCCAGCAGGACCGAGGGGCCGCGGAGCCAGGCCGCGCCGGACTCGATGCCCACGGTGACGGTGCCGCCGGGGATGTGGACCTGGATGTGGCCGGTGTCGGCGGCGAGGTCGAAGCCTTCGGCGGCCAGGGCGGCGGCAGCGGCGGCCACGGTTCCTGTTCCGCAGGAACGGGTTTCGCCTACACCGCGTTCGTAGACGCGCATGTGCACGCCGCGTTGGCCGTCGGAGGCGACGGCCAAGGGGGTCAGGAGTTCGACGTTGACACCGTGCGGGAAGAAGGTGCGGTCGAAGGCGGGGGCGTGGGTCAGGTCCAGTTCGGACAGCAGCAGCGGGGTCAGGGCGGGGTCGACGCAGGCGAGGTGGGGGTTGCCGACGTCGATGCCGAGGCCGGTGAACTCGCGGCCGTCCAGGGTCGCGGTGGAGCCGCCCAGGACCCCGACCCTGCCCATGGCGACGGTCACCTCGCCGTGCACCGGGTCGGCATGGTGAACGACCACCGGGCGGGCACCGGCGCGGCTGCCGACCACGAACTCGGTGCGGGACTCGAGGCCGGTGGCGACCAGGTAGTGGGCGAACACGCGCACGCCGTTGCCGCACATCTCGGCGATGGAGCCGTCGGCGTTGCGGTAGTCCATGAACCAGTCGCCGGCGCTCACGCCCTCGGGCAGGGCCGGGAGAGCACCGGTTTCGATGAGCGCGCCCGCGCGGGCCACGCGCAGGACGCCGTCCGCGCCGAGACCGCGCTGCCGATCGCACAGCGCCCGGACGCGGGATTCGGTCAGTTGCAGCCAGGCGTCGGGGTCCGGCAGCACCACGAAATCGTTCTGGGTGCCGTGCCCTTTGCTGAATTCGATGTCAGCCGCATGCTCGTTCGCCATAGTCCTCACCACTCACCGCACCGCCCGGCGCTGCCGGGAAATTTCGTACAGGGCCACCGCCGCCGCCGACGGCGCACCGAGGGTGCCGTCGGTCGGAATACACACCAGCTCGTCACACACCTGCGACCAGGATTGGTCCAGCGCCTCGCGCTCGTCGCCGAGCACCAGGATGGTCCCCCCGTCGAACTCGAAGTCGTCCAGGGCTATTCCACCGTGATCGTCACTGCCGACGATACGGGTCTCGATCCCCCGCTCCGCCTGCCGGTCGGCGAACACCGCCACCTGACTCGGCCCCGAGGCGCGCAGCACCGGAATCGCGAACAGCGCGCCGTCGGAGACCCGCACGCTCTGCGGGTCGTACTGATCGGCGCCGCTGCCGGTGATGATCACCCCGCCCGCGCCGAAGGCCACCGCCGAGCGAATCACCGCGCCCAGCCGCGCGGGCGCGGACGGGCGGTCGATCACGACAACGGTCGGCGGCTGATCCGGGCGGCCGGGCGCGAAATCCTCCAGCTCCATGCGCCGGGCCACCGCCACCGCGACCACCTCGGGCGTGGCCTCGGTGGACTCGGCGAGCTCGGCCATCACCTCGGGCACCAGGCCCACGCTGGGCACGCCGCTGGTCTCGAGAACCTGGCGCGCCCAGTCCGAGAGTTCGGGCGAACCCAGCCGGTACACGAGAGTCTCCAGCGGCCAACGGTATTCGAGCGCACGGGTGATGGGCCGCCGGCCGTGGATCAGGAATCTATTGTCGCGAAGCCGACTGGCCCGGTTGTTCAAATAAGCCTGCCACACCTGGACCGAGGCGTTGCGGGCGTTCGCGCGGCGCGTCAATTAACGGACTTCCTGTTCATCCCTCGTGGTAGAGGAGTGAATGAGGGTCAGCGCCGTCGCCAGCAGCTCCGGATCGGCGCCGTCCACCCATCGCACCCGCTTGTCGCGGCGGAACCACGAGCGCTGCCGTCGGACATAGCGCCGGGTACCGATGAAGGTGCGCTCCTGTGCTTCGTTCAGGTCGTATTCGTTGTCCAGGTAATCCAGGACTTGTGCGTAACCGATTGCGCGGCGGGCGGTCTGCCCTTCGCGCAGGCCCCGAGCGATGAGAGTGCGCACCTCGTCCACCAAGCCGGAGGTGAACATACCCGCCGTGCGCAGTTCGATGCGCGCGTCGAGCGCCGTGGTGTCGCGATCCACGCCGAGAATGACCGTGCCCCAGCGGGGTTCGCCGATCTGTGGGGCGGAGGCGGCGAACGGGCGGCCGGTGATCTCGACGACCTCGAGCGCACGCACCATGCGGCGGCCGTCGGTGGGCAGGATGGTGTCCGCGGCCACCGGGTCGGCCGCGCGCAGCGCCTCGTGCACGACCACGACGCCGCGTTCGGCCAGCAGGGTCTCCCATTTGGCGCGGACGCCGGGATCGGTGGCGGGGAAATCCCAATCATCCAGCAGGGCTTGCACATACATCATGGAGCCGCCGACGATGACCGGGGTGCGGCCGCGCGCCAGGATGGCCTCGACGTCCGCGCGGGCCGCGCTCTGATAGGCGGCCACCGTGGCGGTTTCGGTGACATCGAGCACGTCCAGCTGGTGGTGCGGGATGCCGCGGCGTTCGGCCGGGGTCAGTTTCGCGGTGCCGACATCCATGCCGCGATAGAGCTGCATGGCGTCGATGTTCACGATTTCGCCGTCGAAGTGCTCGGCCAGATCCAGTGCGAGATCGGACTTTCCGGTGGCGGTGGGGCCCACCACGGCGACGGGCATACGGATCGGCTCGCTCACGCCGTACCCGCCGGGTGCCACACGCTCACGTGATAGCCGACGCCGAACGGCGCTGCGCTGTACAGGGTTTCGACCTTGGGATCGGCGGGTTCGGACTGGAAGAGTCCGGCCAGCATCTGGTACGCGGCGCGGCCGCCGATGTGCAGGTCCGCGCAGAGGGCGGGGTCGAGGTCGGCCAGTGCCCGCCGGTCCCCCGCGCTCAGGGCGCGATCGATCTCGGCCTGCACGCCTTCGGCGCGCTCGTCGTAGTAGCCGGGTGAGGCGGTGGACAGGGTGGCCGCGCCATCGCCGACCACGAGCACGCCGTAGCGCTCGGGACCGGCGTCCAGCGACCCGCGCAGGCAGGCGCCGAAGGCCACGCATTCGTCTGCCGGGGTGTCGGCCGCGACCAGGCGGGCCCGGGCCACCGCGTGCGGTGCCACCTGCTCGCGCAGCCAGGCCCCGATCAGGGCGGGCAGCGGCAGTGTCGGGTCGGCGATCACGGCATTGTCGTCAAGGGGGGTCTCGCTGAAACCGGCGCGGACGTCCACGCCGTATCCCCGGAATGTGCCCACCGTGTCCGACCCCAGCACCCGGTCCGCGGCGGCCGCGCCGATCACGACCCAGCGGTCGGCGGCCTCGGCGAGCTCGGTCGCCGCCCGGCGCACCGCCGCACGCAGCACGGCTACCTCGCCCTCGGCCGCGGTACCCGCCGCGCCCCCGAGCCGGGGCACCAGCACGGGCGGGGAGGGAACCAGCGACGCAACACAGAACACGCCGTCAACCGTAGCGCTACCGTGCCTCACCAGCCCCACCCCGCCCGGGTCGCCGCGCCACGGAGGTGGCCTCAAAGACAGCATTTCCCACCTCAGCCTGGTTGAATGGGATCTGCTAGGCAGATGAGCTAGGGCGTAACCAGGCAGCCGTGACGCGCGGCAGGGACGAGGAGCGATGACCGAGAACAGCGGAAACGAAAAGGCTACCAACCCGGAGTCGACCGCGACGCCCGTCTCCGGCGCCGCCGCGCGACCGTCACCGGCCACTGCCGCCGGACCCCGTCCCGGGCCCGTGCCGCACAAACCGGAAGCCCCGAAACCACACGCCGTCAAGCCCGCTCCCGGCCCGGCCACCCCGCATCCGCATCCGGTGGTGGTGCCCGCCTCGAGCGACCCCAGCCAGTGGGGACGCGTCGACGAGGACGGCACCGCCTGGGTCAAGACCACCGAGGGCGAACGCGTCATCGGGTCCTGGCAGGCCGGCGACGCCACCGAGGGGCTGGCCCACTTCGGCCGCCGCTTCGACGATCTGGCCACCGAGGTCGCGCTGCTCGAGGCGCGCCTGGCCGCCGGCACCGACGCCCGCAAGACCAAGGCCGCCGCCACCGCGCTTGCCGAAACGTTGCCGACGGCCGCGGTGATCGGCGATATCGACGGGCTGACGGTGCGGCTGCGAGCCATCATCGAGCACTCCGACGAGGCCGCCGCGCACGCCAAGGAGGAGAAGGAACGCTCCCGGCACGAGCAAACCGAGCGCAAAGAGGCGCTGGCCGCCGAGGCCGAGCAGATCGCTGCCGACTCCACCCAGTGGAAGGTCGCCGGCGACCGGCTGCGCGAGATCCTCGACGAGTGGAAGACCATTCGCGGGGTGGATCGCAAGGTCGACGACGCGCTGTGGCGGCGCTTCTCCAAGGCGCGCGAGGCGTTCAACCGGCGACGTGGCGCGCACTTCGCCGAACTCGATCGTGAACGCGCCTCGGCCAAATCGCACAAGGAAGAGCTGTGCGTGCGGGCCGAGGAGCTCTCGGGCTCCACCGACTGGGCGGGCACCGCGGCGGTCTTCCGCGACCTGCTGGCCGAGTGGAAGGGTTCGGGCCGCGCGCCGCGCGAGGCCGACGAGCAGCTGTGGAAGCGGTTCAAGGCCGCCCAGGACGTGTTCTTCGCGGCCCGCAATTCGGCCGCGTCCGAGCGTGACGCCGAGTTCGAGCACAACGCGACGGCCAAGGAAGAACTGCTGCTGCACTACGAGAACCTCAATCCCGAAACGGGTCTCGACGCCGCCCGCGCCTCGCTGCGTGATCTGCAGGAGAAGTGGGATGCCATCGGCAAGGTCCCGCGCGAGCGGATCCACGACCTCGAGGCCCGCCTGCGCGCGGTCGAGAAGCGGGTGCGCGACGCCGTGGACGCCCAGTGGCGGCGCAGCGACCCCGAGGCGATGGCCCGCGCGGCCCAGTTCCGCGAGCGCGTGGCGCAGTTCGAGGAACAGGCCGCCAAGGCCCAGGCCGCGGGCAAGACCAGAGACGCCGAGAAGGCCCTCGAACAGGCCAAGCAGTGGCGCGAATGGGCCGAGGCCGCCGAAGGCGCGGTCAGCCAGCGCTAGCCCGCACACACGAGAAACCCACCGCGCCCGCCGGATTCGAGTCCGGCGGGCGCGGTCGTGCCCGGCCCCGCCGATCGATTGGAAAAGGGGCGCGGCACGCCAGCGAGAATCGGCCGCCTCCACATGATTCGGCAGCGGTCGACCGAGACAGCCGCCCCACTCGGCCCCGCACACGTAACACCGAGCGCGCGCAGCGGGTGAAAACCGACAGCACGACCACCCGGAATATCGGCGCGCGTCCGGAACAGCGGACGCACAGCACCTCAGCGAGAATCGGCCGTCTTCACACGACTCAGCAGCGGCATCTGTCGCGACAGCCGCGTCACTCGGCCCGACGCAGGTACGCCGAGCGCCCATGGCAGGTCGAGCCACCCGGGATAAAGGCGAGCGGCCGGAACAGCGGACGTGCATCCCGCGGGAATCCGCAGTCGCCCGATTCAGCAGCGGAGGCGGAGGCCGGTGGCACGGCCCGGTCGGAACGTGGGCGCGCGGGCCGCCGGTCAGGACCCGAGCGGCGGGCCGACCGGAACCGGGGCGGCGGGCCGACCGGGGCGTGGGCGGCGGCCCGGCCGGGAACTGGGCGGCGGGCCGGTCGGGGCGTGTAGGCGGTCTCGGGGGTGAACGGCGTGAATCGTGTTGGGGTTCAGTGGAAATAGGGGCGTGTGGGGGTTGGGGGCGGGGTTACGCTCGGGGGATGGCTCCTACTCGGGACGAACTGATCACCCATTTGCTGAAGACGGGCATGGCGGGGTCGGTCGCCACGCCCAGGGAGAACAACCTCGAGCACTATCGGATGATGGCGGAGGGCGACCTCTACTTCCAGTTCGGCATGGACTTCGGGGGGCGGTGGAGCGCGGACGCGGTGCTCGAGCTGATGGCGCGCAAGGTGGGGGTGAACCCGCGGCTCAATTTCCGGCGCGGGGTGGACACCATCGACCCGGAGCTGACCGCCGACGCGTTGCAGCGGTATGCCGTCCGATTCCGCCGGGCCCTGGTCGAGCGGGAGCGGGTGCTGTTCGCCACCGGGCATCCCCGCACGCTGCGGCGGATGTACCAGCGGCTGGCGGGCGAACTGACCGCCGCGGGCGGCACCGTGCTGGAGTTCGGGGCGGGCGAGCGCTTCCAGGGCGATACGAAATGGGCGGTGCGGGAACAGGAAGTGCGCTTCGATCGCGGTGTCGCGACCGTCGCGGTGGCGGGCAATTCGGTGCACTCGCATACCGCGCAGGCCGCGCGGGTCGTGCTCGAGGCCATCGCCGCGGCCGGGGAGGCGCCGCCGGATCTGGTGGTCGCCGACCACGGCTGGTGCGGCGGAGCGGCTTTCGCGGGAATCGACGCCATCGGCTTCGCCGACTGCAACGACCCGGCGCTGTTCGTGGGCGAGGAAGAGGGGACCGTGCTGGTCGCGGTGCCCCTCGACGACGGCATCGAGGAAGAGCAGTACGACCTGCTCGCGCAGTTCGTCCTCGACGACTGACCCGGGGTACGAGAAAGGCCCGGCCCGACCGGATGCGGTCGGCCCGAGCCTCGGGATGTCGCTCAGTCCTCGCCGAAGATGCGGCGGCGGTCGCGCTGCTCGGCCTCGGCGGCGGCGATCCGGCGCTGTTCCTCAGCCTCGAGATGCAGGGCGGTGCGGCTCCACACCACGCGAATCCAGTGGAAGGTCAGCACCATCACCGCGATGGTGGCCAGGATCAGGCCGAAGCCGGGGCCCGCGCCCTGATAGTTGCCCAGGCCGGGCGTGTTGCGGTGCCAGATCGAGAAGACGCCGAACACGCTCGCGATGGCCGAACCGGCGACCGCGATCCAGGCCAGCACCCAGCGCCGGGTCATCAGCGCCAGCAGCGAGAAGCCGATGCCGAACACCACCACGAACCATTCGAAGATCCGCGAGGGCAGGCCGATGTGCTCGGCCTGGGCGGCCGCGTCGTAGAGCAGCACGTCGAAGCCGCGCGCACCGCCCGCGTGCGGCAGCACCAGCGAGATCAGCAGGGCGAACACCGCGACGGCGACCACCATGGCGCGCACGCCCGGGTCGATCTCCCCGGCGATCTTGCGCTCGACCGCTTCCAGATCCGCGCGGAACTGTTCGAAGTCCTGACTGTCCTTCGCCGACTTCATGGTCTCCTCGTTCACCTCGGGCGCGCGATCGGGCGCCGAATCGGATTGTGCGGCTTGATCTTCCGTACGCCCGCTCGCCGCGTCCCGGTCCTCGACACGGTCCGGTTCGGCATCTTCGGGGCCGGTGGGCTTGTGCTCGCTCATGGGGTGTGGTCCTGAGTCATGCGGGAGTGGTGTCGACCCACATCATGCCCGGCCGCCGATTCGATCTACTACGGGGTGTCGGAATCAGGCCCGGGAACACGGGCCGAATCGGCGAGCCCCCGGGATCGGCCGCCACTCCCGACGCCGCCATCGGCCGCCGCGCAATACCGGAGCGAGCCGCAGCCGGCGGTTCCGGAATCAGTCGCCGCAGGCCGAGCCGCAACCGGCCGCCGCCGTCTCCACGACCACGGGCGCACCGATACGCGGCAGCCCCAGCCCGACGCCGATCGGCGCGGTCTTCGGGGTGACCCCGCGTTCGTGGGCGTCGCCCGCGGCGGTGCGGCGATGGCTGAAGACCGCGCTGTCGGCGATGAGGTGATGCGGGGCCGCTTCGGTGACGTCCACGGTGACGATGTCGCCGGGCCGGATCTCCGAGCCCGCGGGCAGGTCGGCGGGCGGCCGGAAGTGCACCAGCCGGCCGTCGCGGGCCCGCCCGCTCATGCGCGCGGTGGCGGCGTTCTTCTTGCCCGCGCCCTCGGCGACGAGCAGCTCGACCCGGGTGCCGATGAGCGCCTGGTTACCCTCCAGCGACATCTGCTCCTGCAGCGCGATGAGGCGCATGTAGCGCTCCTGCACCACTTCCTTGGGCAGCTGATCGGGCATGTCCGCGGCCGGCGTGCCCGGGCGAATCGAGTACTGGAAGGTGTACGCGCTGGTGAAGCGCGCCTCGCGCACCACGTCCAGCGTCGCCTGGAAATCTTCTTCGGTCTCCCCCGGGAAGCCCACGATGATGTCGGTGGTGATGGCCGCGTGCGGCATGACCGCGCGAACCTTCTCGATGATGCCCAGGAACTTCTTGCTGCGGTAGGACCGCTTCATCGCCTTGAGCACCCGGTCCGAACCCGACTGCAGCGGCATGTGCAGCTGCGGGCACACATTGGGCGTCTCGGCCATCGCCTCGATGACGTCGTCGGTGAACTCGGCCGGATGCGGGGAGGTGAAGCGCACGCGCTCGAGCCCCTCGATGCTCCCGCAGGCGCGCAGCAATTTCGCGAACGCGCCGCGGTCGCGCTCCTCGGTGGGATCGGCGAACGAGACGCCGTAGGCGTTCACGTTCTGTCCCAGCAGGGTCACCTCGAGCACGCCCTGGTCGACCAGGGCCTGCACCTCGGCCAGCACGTCGCCGGGACGGCGGTCGACCTCCTTGCCGCGCAGCGCCGGAACGATGCAGAACGTGCAGGTGTTGTTGCAGCCCACCGAGATCGACACCCACCCGGCATAGGCGGATTCGCGCTTGGCGGGCAGCGTGGACGGGAACGCCTCGAGCGATTCGATGATCTCGACCTGCGCCTGCTCGTTGTGGCGGGCACGCTCGAGCAGCACCGGCAGCGAGCCGATGTTGTGGGTGCCGAACACCACATCGACCCAGGGGGCCTTCTTGACCACGGTGTCGCGGTCCTTCTGCGCCAGGCAGCCGCCGACGGCGATCTGCATGCCGGGGCGCTCGGCCTTGATCGGCGCGAGGTGCCCGAGCGTGCCGTACAGCTTGTTGTCGGCGTTCTCGCGTACCGCGCAGGTATTGAAGACCACCAGGTCGGCGGTGGCGCCCGGGACCGCGCGGCGGTAGCCGGCATCCTCGAGCAGACCCGAGAGGCGTTCGGAGTCATGCACGTTCATCTGGCACCCGTAGGTGCGGACCTCGTAGGTCCGCGTGGTCGCACCCGGCTCCGCGTCCGTGCCGAGCCCGTCAACCACGCCGAGTGCCGAAACCTGCGCCAACGAATTCACCCAACCAGGGTAATGGCTGTGCGGATGTGCCCATCCACCCCGTCCGCGGACGGTGACCTGGCTCTCCCCGGTCACACGAGCGTCAACCCGCGGTTACGCGGGGATGTCGAGTCCCGGCACAGTGTCCTTTGCCAGAGCAAAGACGAGCATTTCGGGCATGATCCCTCTAAGGTCACTGGTCATGACCGACGCGCCTGTATCCGTCACGAAATCCGCGCCGATGATCTCCATGCGGACGGTGGACAAGCACTTCGGCTCGCTGCACGTTCTGCGGGACATCAACCTCGAAGTGCCCAAGGGGCAGGTCGTGATCGTGGTGGGACCGTCCGGATCCGGCAAGTCGACCCTGTGCCGCACCATCAACCGGCTCGAGACCATCGATTCCGGAACCATCGCCATCGACGGGGTGGAACTGCCCGACGAAGGCCGTGCCCTGGCCAAGCTGCGCGCCGACGTGGGCATGGTGTTCCAGTCCTTCAACCTGTTCGCGCACAAGACCATTCTCGAGAACGTCATGCTCGCACCGGTCAAGGTGCGCGGCATGGACAAGGCCAAGGCCAAGGCCGCCGCCATGGAGCTGCTGACCCGGGTCGGCATCGCCAACCAGGCCGACAAGTATCCGGCGCAGCTGTCCGGCGGACAGCAGCAGCGCGTCGCGATCGCTCGCGCGCTGGCCATGAATCCCAAGGTGATGCTGTTCGACGAGCCCACCTCCGCGCTGGATCCGGAGATGGTGTCCGAGGTCCTCGAGGTCATGGTGCAGCTGGCCAAGGACGGCATGACCATGGTCGTGGTCACCCACGAGATGGGCTTCGCGCGCAAAGCCGGTAATCGCGTGCTGTTCATGGCCGACGGGCAGATCGTCGAGGACACCGATCCGGAAAAGTTCTTCACCGCACCCGAATCCGATCGCGCCAAGGATTTCCTGGGCAAGATCCTCAGCCACTGACCGTTCGGCACATTTCGTTCCGGGTATCGCCGGGAGAGTTTTACCGAGAGAAGAGGACTTTCGATGAGGTTCGCACACACGTTCAAGATCGCGGCCGGAGCGCTGGCCATCGCGGTCGTCGCGGCCGGTTGCGGCGGCGGCAGCGACAAGACGGCCACTGAGAACGCGGCCGACGGCAAGCTGACGATCGGCATCAAGTTCGATCAGCCGGGTCTGGGGCTGCAGAACAAGGACGGCTCGTTCAGCGGGTTCGACGTGGACGTGGCCACCTATGTCGCCGACAAGCTGGGCGTGAAGTCCGGGGATATCAAGTTCGTCGAGTCGCCGTCCGCCCAGCGTGAGACGCTGATCGAGAACGGGCAGGTCGACTTCGTCGTCGCGACCTACTCGATCAACGACAAGCGCAAGGAGAAGGTCGACTTCGCGGGTCCGTATTTCATTACGGGACAGTCGTTCCTGGTGCGCTCGGACAACACCGACATCACCGGGCCGGACAGCCTCAAGGGCAAGAAGGTGTGCTCGGTCAAGGGTTCGACCCCGGCCCAGAACATCGAGAAGAACTACCCCGAGACCCAGCTGCAGACGTACGACACGTACTCGCTGTGCCTCGAGGGGCTCAAGGGCAAGGCCGTGGACGCGGTCACCACCGACGCGGTGATCCTGGCCGGTTACGCGGCGCAGCAGCCGGGCGTGTTCAAGGTCGTGGGTCAGCCGTTCACCACCGAGAAGTACGGCATCGGTGTGAAGAAGGGCGACACCGAGTCGCGCAACAAGATCAATGATGCGATCGAGTCGATGATCAGCAGCGGCGCCTGGAAGGCCGCGGTGGAGAAGAACTTCGCGGGCGTCGGCTTCGAGGTGCCCACCCCGCCGACGGTCGACCGCTACTGAGTTGAAGGCGCGTGCCGGGCGTTTCACATGAATCCGCCCGGCACGCTTCGCATTTCGATCGGAGGGACGCGACAGCCGTGTTCGACTTGATCTCCCGGTACGACACCCAGCTGTACGACGCGTTCTGGGTGACCATCAAACTGACGCTCTATTCGGCGCTCGGCGCGCTGATTCTGGGCACCATCGTGGCCGGCATGCGGGTCTCGCCGGTGCCGATCGCGCGCTGGGTCGGCACGGCGTACGTCAACATCTTCCGCAACACGCCGCTGACCGTCATCATCGTGTTCTGCTCGCTCGGCCTGTACACGACCCTGCAGATCAAGCTCGCGCCGGACGGTCCGAACGACCTGATGGAGAACAACTTCCGGTACGCGGTGCTCGGATTGAGCGTGTACACGGCGGCTTTCGTCTGTGAATCGCTGCGCTCGGGCATCAACACCGTGCCGCTGGGGCAGTCCGAGGCCGGGCGCTCGCTGGGCCTGACCTTCTTCCAGAATTTGCGAGTCGTGGTGCTGCCGCAGGCCTTTCGCGCGGTGATCGCGCCGCTGGGCAGCGTGTTCATCGCGCTGACCAAGAACTCGACCGTGGCCTCGGTGATCGGTGTCAGCGAGGCCGCGCTGCTGATGGACGACATGATCGAGGTCGAGGCCGCGCCGCTGCTGGTCGGCGCGATCTTCGCGACCGGCTTCGTGCTGCTCACCCTGCCCGCCGGGCTGCTGTTCGGCTGGCTGGCCAAACGATACGAGGTGGCGCGATGACGTCGGCATCGGTCCTGTATGACGCGCCCGGCCCCAAGGCGCGCCTGCGTTATCGGCTGTATTCGGTGGTCGTGGTGGCGCTGCTGCTGGCGGCGGGCTGGTTCGTCTACAGCGGGCTCGCGGAGAAGGATCAGTTCACCGCGGAGAAGTGGAAGCCGTTCCTGGAGGGGCAGGTCTGGACGACCTACCTGCTGCCGGGCCTGCGGGGCACGGTGGTCGCGGCGGTGCTGTCGATCACGCTGGCGCTGGTGATCGGCATGACCTTCGGCATTCTGCGGCTCTCCGATCATCGGGCGGTGCGCTGGACCGCGGGCGCGGTGGTCGAGCTGTCCCGGGCCATCCCGGTGCTGATCCTGATGATCTTCCTGTTCGCGATCTACTCCGAATACAACGTCTTCCCCTCCGATCAGCTGGCGCTGGCGGCGGTGGTGACGGCGCTGACCATCTACAACGGCTCGGTCATCGCCGAGATCGTGCGCTCGGGCATTCGCTCGCTGCCGCGCGGTCAAGGCGAGGCGGCGGTCGCGCTCGGCATGCGCAAGGGCCAGCTCATGCGGCTGGTGCTGCTGCCGCAGGCGATCACCGCCATGCTGCCCGCGCTGGTGTCGCAGATGGTGGTGGCGCTCAAGGATTCCGCGCTCGGCTACGCCATCACCTATCCCGAGGTGGTGCGGGCCGGCAAGCGCCTGGGCGCTGCGGAGCAGAACACCATTCCCGCGCTGCTCGTCGTGGCCGCGCTGATGATCGTGCTCAACTACGCGCTGTCCGTGGTGGCCACGCGCCTGGAGAAGTGGCTGCGCACCCGCAAGCGCGGCAGCAGCGCCGTGGTGGCGGCGGACGCCAACATCGCCGACGCGACCCCGGGCATGGATCTGACCGGCGGCAAGAAGTAGGCGCCTGCCCCGTCGAAACAGCCGCGACCGGCCCCGGAGGTTACGCCTCCGAGGCCGGTTCGCTGTCCGGTTCCGGCCGATCCCGTTCCGCCGGACCGAGTCGTTACGGCCAATGTCACTGGAGAGCAGGACAATCGGCGCTCCCGGCTCTCATACTGAATCTCATGAGCGACCATGACCGTGCGCGCAGGCAGCTGTACCTCGGCCTGATAGTGGCCGCGGTCATCGCCCCCCTCGCCGCCCTCTGCGCGGCCCTGGCCGCCGCGATCGGCGCCCGACTGGTGGAGGATGCCCGAAACCGCCTGGGTGCCGCCGAAACTCTGCCCAGACGCCCCGATTCCCCGGTTCGCCTCGCGACCCCGCGCCCCGCGGGTCGCACCGATCACCGACGCCCCCGGCGCGCCCCCACCCGGCACACGGGCCGAATCCTGCACTGAACCAAACGGTTCCGCACCGGTCCCCATCACCGCCCGCTGTTCCACGGGCGGCCAGCTCAGCCACTCGTTGCGGTCGAGCAGGCCGAGTACCAGGTCAGCATCGAGTTCGGTGGTGGTGGCCAACCGGCGCAGGAACATCGGCAACAAAGCCTTCACGTCGGCGCGATCGCCGACGGTGTTGCCGAGCTTGATCAGCAGTCAAAAGGGAGTTACCCGGTCGATGTGGACCGGCGCGCCGCAGTGGGGGCAGCGGTCGAGAACCGGGCGGCGGGGGTAGGTGTCGAACGCGGAGGCCACGGCCGTGAGTGCCGTTTCGAGGTCCGTGTTCACCGTCCGATCATCGCATCGGGCGACGGCGGAGATCGGGAACGGGTTTCGGGGAGATGAGATGTCTTGTGTGCGAAAAGGTTGCCGAATCTTTCTCGCGGGGCGTGTCAATCGCTGAACTCCGCCGATTCGATTGATGAACTCGCCTATCATCACCGTGCGGTTTTGTTCTATAAGAGCTTTTCATGGCTAGTTTCATCGCTTTTATCGGCGGGCGTGACAGGTGCCACTCGAGGTAACAGCGGTTTGAATGCTGCCGGTTTACCGTCTGAACTCATTCGTCTAGTCGGGAGGTTGCGATGTTCGATGGGAAGAAGGTTGTGGTGGTAGCGGCTGTCGCGGCGGCGGGGCTGGCGATGGCCGGGTGTTCGACGAAGGACGATGCCGGGGCCGAGGCCGGGACGCCGAGTGCGCCCGTCACGACGGTCACGTCGGTCACCCCGACGCCCGGGCCCGCGAACGAGAGCGACGACCCGGGCGAACAGGGCGGGGGCGTGCGGATTCCGCTGGGCGACACTCAGCGGGTGGCGGTGCCGGCGGACGCGGTGCTCGACATCAAGGGCAAGGCGAAGTGGGAGCCCGCCTGGGTGCAGTGCACGGTGGCCGATTCCGCGGGTAACCCGGTGGAACTGCTGCCGCCCCCGGCCGACGCCGAACCCGAATCCGCCGCCCACGGCGGCACCTACCTGCCGTTCTACACGATCGCCGCGCCCGCGAGCGCGCCCGGCGGCGGCGTCGACGTCACCTGCGTCGGCGTCGGCGGGAAGCTGGGGCCCACCGATTTCGTCCGGGTCGTGCCGCGCGGGGTGATGCCCGCCCCCGCCAACTGATCCTGCGTACCCGCCCCCAGCACGCGCCGATATGGCCTCGCCGATAACCGGCGAGGCCGCATCCGTTGGTCCACAACACTTTCGACCAGCCGCGGCGGTGACGACCCGCCGCGGCCCGACCGCGGTGGCCGGAGCCACCGGTGCCGGGGTCACGCCGCGAGCGCCGCGGCGATCTTCTGGGACATCGCGACCACCGCGGGGGCGGGCTCGCCCTTCTTCGGCTGCGAGGCGGCCGCCACGGCGACCATGATGGTGTCGCGGAAGTTGGCCGCCTCGCCCGGGTACTCCTCGAGCAACCCCACGGTGGCGGTCAGACTCGGCAGGATCTGCTCGGCCAGCTCGGCGACCGACTTGCCGGTCAGGTGGATGTCGTTGGACCTGCCGGAGAGCACGTGCCCGACCAGTCCCGTCGCGGACAGCAGTGCGGCGGAGCCGCGGGAGACGCTCTTGGCGCCGGCGGCGGCCAGCAGGGTGATCGCGCCGTAGGCGGCGGTGCGCAGGACGCTCTGGTCCTGGGCGGTCAGGGCGACGGTGGCGTTCGACATGGTGTACTCCTCGGTTTCGGTTGCGGCCCCGGGGTTTCGGTTCCCGGTGCCGCTCGCTTCGTTGATGTACACACTCTGTCCGGCCCGGCTGACACGACGCTGACAGCCGACTGACAGGTCCGCTGACACGGTGACGGCCGCGCGAACCACGAGGAAAGCCAGCGCTTTTCGTGCACTGATCCCACCCGAAGGCACACCGGATTCAGGCGCGGGCCCGCCGATTCGACACCGTCACGAAGGCGGCACCGTCCCGGTCCGGGACCACACGCGGGATCGACCTCCAGGCCGGTCGAGCCGCTGGAACCGACCCCATTCCAGGATGGCCGACCGGTCGGATCGCAAGCGGCGGCCGGTGATACGACACCGAGCGGCTGTCCAGGGCTCCGGTCGGCGGATCGGTGATCGGTCCCCGTGCCGGTGCGCTATTCCTCGGAATCGTCGCCGGGCGCGGCGAAGGTGAAGCCTTCCAGCTCGGCTTTGACGACCGTGTAGGCGGTGCCGGGGTTGTAGCCGCGCCGGGCCAGCATGCCGACCAGGCGGCGGATCGCTTTCTCGCGGTCGAGGGACGCGGGCAGGGAACGGAGCTTGCGCCGGACCAGTTCGGCGGCGCGCTCGGTTTCGTCGTCGGAGCTGATCGTCGAGAGCGCCTCCTGCGCCTGCTCCTCGTCGATGCCTTTGCGCCGCAACTCCAGCGCGAGCGCCTTCTTTCCTTTGCCCGAGAAAGTGTGCCGGGAGTAGACCCACTCCTGCGCGAAGGCGGCGTCGTCGATCAACCCCACCTCGGTGAGGCGATCCAGCGCCCGATTGGCGACCTCGACGCTGAATCCCTTGGTGGCCAGCCGATCCGCCAGCTCCGACCGGCTGCGCGCCCGATCGGTCAGCAACCGCAAACACGCGTCCTTGGCCGCGACCTCGGTGCCGCCGTCCGGCAACGGCTCCCCCGGCATCCGCCGGGCCCGCCGCGACCGCCCGCCCTCGCGCGACTCGTCGTCGTCCCGTGCCCCCGCCGAATCCTCGCGACCCCGCCGGCCCCCGCGCCGCCGTCGTCCACGATCTTCGCGCTCGAGCTCGTCCGCGTCCGCCGCACCACCGTACGATCGACCATCCCGCAGGTCGTCAGCACCGAACTGCCGTGCCCCAGAAGGCTCATCGTCGCCACGTGATCGGCCGCGTTCGCCGTTGTGCGGATCATCCTCACCGAGACGTGGCGACCGCTTCGTCGCCGACTCCGCACCGCCCGATTCGCCCGCCGGACCGGTGCCGCGGCGGAGCAGGCCCGCGCGCAGCAGATCCTCGATGCGGGGCGGCTCGCCGGAGTCCTCGGGTACCGGACGCGAGCGGCGGGCACGACGGGGCGGGCTCGCGGAATCCGGGGCGTCGGCGTCGGGATATGTTGCCGCCGAGCGGTTTTCGGAGCGGGGACGATCGATGTCGCCCGGGGCGGGCGACGCTTGTTCTCGCTGCCCGTTCGGCCGACGCCGACCGGAGTATTCGGAGCCGCGGTGCGGCCGTGCGGCATCCGAGCCGGGTGCGGACAGGGCGTCGCGCGGGTCTGCTGTGCGCTGCGCCGCGGCATAGCGCGCGTCCGCCCCGAACTCGTTCCGGCCATCCGGCTCGGTGCGGATCGTGCCGTCGGGCTCGGACGGTGCGGCCCAGGGATCTTCGCGGTCGCCGGTCCGATCCCAGGAATCGTCGGTGGAGACCCCGCGCCAGGCGTCGTCCTCGGCGACCGCGGCCCGGCCCCACGGATCATCCTCGGCGGGCGGGGCGGCGTTCTCCCAGTCCGAGACGTGGCGGGAATTGGTTGCCACGCGGGCGGACTCGTCGGCGGCGGCGCCGGAATCCCAGTTGCCGGCGGAGCCGCCTTCATCCCAGCGGCTGGTGGGAGCCCACGGGTCGGAGCGGGAACCGCCGCGCGAGCGGGACTTTCGAGATTTCGAACCGTCGAACTGGCGCCGGAGGCTTTCTACCGCGTCCAGGCGCGAACCATCGGGCCCCGGCGGAAGGTGCCGGGGCCCGGTGGCGGGACGTTCATCGGGCATGAGGGCCTAGAAGTCGGCCGGGGCCGCCGCCGCAGCTTCCGCGGTGACATCGGCGCCGATGCCGAGCTTCTCCTTGATCTTCTTCTCGATCTCGTCGCGCACGTCGTTGTTCTCGAGCAGGAACTTGCGGGCGTTCTCCTTGCCCTGGCCGAGCTGGTCGCCCTCGTAGGTGTACCAGGAGCCGGACTTGCGGATGAAGCCGTGCTCGACACCCATATCGATGATCGAGCCCTCCTTGGAGATGCCCTGCCCGTAGAGGATGTCGAACTCGGCCTGCTTGAACGGCGGGCTGACCTTGTTCTTGACGACCTTGACGCGGGTGCGGTTACCGACCGCGTCGCTGCCGTCCTTGAGGGTCTCGATGCGGCGCACGTCCAGGCGGACCGAAGCGTAGAACTTCAGCGCCTTACCACCGGTGGTGGTCTCGGGGGAGCCGAACATCACGCCGATCTTCTCGCGCAGCTGGTTGATGAAGATCGCGGTGGTGCCCGAGTTGTTCAGCGCGCCCGTCATCTTGCGCAGCGCCTGGCTCATGAGGCGGGCCTGCAGGCCGACGTGGCTGTCACCCATCTCGCCCTCGATTTCCGCGCGCGGCACCAGGGCGGCGACGGAGTCGATGACGATGATGTCGATGGCACCGGAACGCACCAGCATGTCGGCGATTTCGAGCGCCTGCTCACCGGTGTCGGGCTGGGAGACCAGCAGCGCGTCGGTGTCGACGCCGAGCTTGCGGGCGTAATCGGGATCGAGCGCGTGCTCGGCGTCGATGAACGCCGCCACGCCGCCGAGGGCCTGCGCGTTGGCCACCGCGTGCAGCGCGACCGTGGTCTTACCGGAGGATTCCGGACCGTAGATCTCCACGACGCGACCACGCGGCAGACCGCCGATGCCGAGCGCGACGTCCAGCGAGATGGAGCCGGTCGGAATCACCGCGATGGGCTGGCGGGACTCTTCGCCCAGGCGCATGACCGCGCCCTTGCCGAAGCCCTTCTCGATCTGCGCGAGCGCGAGTTCGAGTGCTTTGTCGCGATCGAATGCCTGTGGTGCCATCGTCCGGTCCCCTTTTCGACGGGTGAGTCTCAATCTGTGGTTGGCGCCCACGTTAGAGGGCGGCACCGACAAGTTCCGACGACAGCTTAAACGAACACCTGTTCGAGGCAAACACCACGCCACGCGACACGCAGGACCAATCCACACGGAACAGCCACCGGCGATAGCTGTCGCACATGACCGTCCCCGCCGTCACGGCACCGGATTGATCCGATCCGCGTCCAGGAGCGTCTGCGCCTGCTTGAACACCCGCAGCGCGGGCGTCACCTCCACATCGGTGATGCCCTCCAGCGCGCCCAGCCGCTCGGTGAGATACCGGTACAGGTGCGAGGTGTCCCGGCACACCAGCGCGGCGGTCAGATTGGTCGGCCCGGTAGTGGCCGCGACGTAGGTGACCTCGGGATGGGTGGCCAGAATCGCGCCCACCGCCGCCAGATCCGCGGGCCGGGTCCGCATCCACAGCGCCGCGCGCACCGCGAAACCCATTCGCTCCAGGGCGAAATCGAGGTCGAAGTACAGCACCCCGGCGTCGATGAGCTCGCTCATGCGCCGCGCCGCCCGGGGCGGGCTCCACCCGGTGGCCGCGGCCAGCTGCGCGTACGGGGCCCGTGCGTCCCGCCCGAGCACGGCCAGCATGGCCTCGTCCTCGAGCGAGAGCGCGATGGGCAGCTCGTGCACGGCCCGATCCTGTACCGGCCGACGGGGTCCCAGCTCCCGCAGCTGATCCGCGTCGAACAGCCGGCTGTAGCGCGGCCACTCCTCGTCGAGCGGAAAGTTGTGCAGCACTTCGTAGGCGAGCAATCCGGTCACGTGCGGCGCGCGCGGAATCAGTTGCAGCAGCAGGGCGTCGCGGCGCTGCGCCGACCGCGCCCGGCTCACGCACATCACCTCGGATCCGGTGGACAGCAGCGAAACCCAGCTCAGGTCGGGTATCCGCGCCAGCGACTCCCCCAGTCGCAGTGCGGCGTCCGGCGTGGATCTGATGCGCATGATCCAGCGCGCGTGCCCGAGCGGCACCACGTTCACCTGCCCGGAGAGGTGAACGATCCCGCGCACGCGCAGCGATCGATACCGCCGCGCCACCGTCTGCTCCGACACACCCAGGATCTCACCGAGTTTCGCGAAGGGTATGCGCGCGTCCACGACCAGCGCGTGCACGATTCGCTTATCGAGATCATCGAAAATGACGGAATAATGCGGTGTTTCGACCTCCACAGGAGGAATCTAACGATTTCCGGGCCGCGACTAGGACAAAACAGGCGCGAGTCACACGCTGAGCGAACACATTCGTTCACTCCCCCGGAGGTTCCCGTGCGGAAATGGCTTCCGCTGTACGCCGCGTGCCTGGGCACGCTCATGCTGCTCATCGACGTCACCATCGTCAATGTCGCGCTCCCCGATATGACCGTCGATCTCGGCGCGGGGCTCTCGGGCCTGCAATGGATCGTCGACGGCTACGCGCTGGCGCTGGCGGCCCTGCTGCTGGCCATGGGTTCGGTCGCGGACCGGATCGGGGCCAAACCCGTCTACCTGGCCGGGCTCACCCTGTTCGCGCTGGCGTCACTCGCCTGCGGAATGGCGGGCGGCACCGGCATTCTCATCGTCGCCCGGGTGCTGCAGGGCGTGGGCGGCGCGGCCATGTTCGCCACCACCCTGTCGCTGCTGCACGCCACCTACACCGGCCGCGACCGCGGCATCGCCTTCGGCGCGTGGGGCGCGGTGGGCGGCGCGGCGGCCGCACTGGGCGTGGTGCTCGGCGGCGTGCTCACCGATCTGCTGTCCTGGCGCTGGATCTTCTACGTCAATCTGCCGGTCGCCGCGCTGACCATCGCCCTGTCGGTCCTCGCTTTCCCGGCCTCGCAACGACTTCCGGGCCGCGGCTCGGATCTGCCGGGCATGCTGTCCTTCACCACCGCGGCGACCGGACTCACCTTCGGCATCATCCGCGGCGGCGAAGACGGCTGGGGCGACGGCCTCGCGCTCGCCGCGCTGCTGCTCGGCGCCGGCGCGCTCGCGGTGTTCGCGGTCATCGAATCCCGCACCGCCGCACCGATGTTCCCGCTCGCGCTGCTGCGCAACCGCACGTTCTCGGCGACGCTGTTCGGCGCGTCCGGGCAGACATTCGCCGCGTTCGCGGCGTCACCGCTCATCTCGCTGTGGCTGCAGCAGCAGCTGAACCTGTCGCCGCTGCACACCGGCCTGGCCATGCTGCCCATGGCGATCACCGCGTTCGTGGTCGCGGGGGCGACCGGGCGGATCCTGCACGACGCCGCACCGGCCTGGACCATCGGCGCGGGCCTGATCGTGATCGGCGCGGGCGCGGGGCTGCTCACCCTCATCGGGCCCGAATCCTCCTGGACGGCCTTGATTCCGGGCTTCGTGGTGATCGGCGCGGGCGCGGGCGTCAATGCCCCGGCGCTGGTGTCGACAAGTATGGCGGCCGTGCCGCCGCAGCAGGCGGGCATCGCGGCGGGCGCGGTGAACACCGCCCGGCAGCTGGGTCTCGCCCTGGGAGTCGCGGTGCTGGGCACGGTGTTCCGCGGCGCGGCCGGGGACGGGCAGCCGCTGTCGCGCACGGACTTCGTCGCCGGTCTCGATACCGCGCTGGTGGTGGCGGGCGCGGTCGGCATCGGATTCGGGGCGGCGGCGTTCGCACTGTTCCGCCGGGCCGAGACCACGATGACCGTGCGGCCCGAACCGGTTCCGGTCGATTGAATCGGCGCGCCCGGCCACAGCGGGGTACCGGGAACCTGAAAACCGCTGTGGCTCGGGCGCAACCAGAGCAGGGATGCTCCTATCGATCATGATCCTCGGCGCGCCCGGACTCAACCCGTCGCGCGAAGTTACCGCAGCGGCAACTCCCATTCCGCGTCCTCGGCGCTGCGCGGGCCGAAGATCCGGCGCTCGGATTCCTCGATCCGGGTGTCGTTGATGCTGGCCTCGCGGCGCGACATGAGCCCCTCGGGCGAGAACTCCCACAGCTCGTTGCCGTAGCTGCGCCACCACTGCCCGGCCTCGTCGTGCCATTCGTACTGGAAGCGCACGGCGATGCGGTTCTCCCGGAAACCCCAGAGTTCCTTGCGCAGGGCGTAGCCGTTCTCGACGGACCATTTGCGCTTCAGGAAGTCCACGATCTCGGCGCGGCCGGTCAGGAACTCCTCGCGATTGCGCCAGACCGAATCCGCGGTGTAGGCGTTGGCGACGGTCTCGGGATCGCGGCTGTTCCACGCGTTCTCGGCGGCCCGCACCTTGGCTTTCGCCGAGTCCAGATCGAAGGGTGGCAGTGGTGGTCGCATGGCGCGTCCTGTCTCTGGAACGGGAAGAACTAACAGTTGTTCTTTGTTTGACAGGTTAGAAATTAGATCGAGCGACGCTCCCGCGTCAACCCCTGTAACTAAGATGACAGGTTAGAAAGGTGGTGATCCCGCGATGCCCGCCGCATGCCCGTTACCCTCAGTCGTGCTCGTTCCCCGCCCGCATCTCGGCGAACCCCTCGCCCTGGACCTGCTCAATACCCGCTGGATCTCCCCCGACGGACCGCAGGACCTGCTCACCGACGTGGACGGCCTGCGGCAGTGGCTGGCCGAGAACGCCCTGACCGCGCCGGCCGACGAGCCCACGCTGCGGGCCCTGCTCACCGCCCGCGAGGCGATCGCGAACACCGTGCGCGACCGCTCCTTCGACGAGCTGAACGCCGTCCTGGACCACGGCCGCGTGCGCCGCAGGCTCACCGCCGACGGGCCCGCCGACCTCCCCGACGTCGGGCAGGCGCGCTGGTTGCCGGCCTGGCTGGCCGCCGATGATCTGCTGCGACTGTGGGGCGTCGCGCCCGAACGCATCAAGCAGTGCGCGCACCCGAACTGCGTGCTCTACTTCTACGACACGTCCAAGAACGGCACCCGGCGCTGGCATTCCATGCTGACCTGCGGCAACCGGGCCAAGGCGACCCGGCACTACGCGAAGAAGACCCGGTCCGAGGACTGACCCGTCAGGGCCGGGTCACCACCGCCCGCGCGGCACGTCGAACTCCGCGCACAGCGCCCGCCACACCACCCGCGGATCCACGCCCGCCTCGATGGCCTGCGCGCCCGTGCGTCCCATGGACGGCAGCACGTGGTCGATCAACAGCGCATCGCCGCGCGCCGAACCGAATTCGGTATGCAAGAGCTCCTGGAATTCCGTCAATCGCACGGCCGCGAGCCTACGCTAGGCGCGCGGCCGCCAGCACGTCGTGGCACACCCGCACCGGATCGGAGACCACCGAGATCCCGGCCGCGGCCGAGCGCGCGGCGGCCCGATAGGACGGCTCCGCGAGCACCCGGGCGACCGCGTCCCGCACGGCCTCCGCGGTCAGCGGGCGGACCAGGATCGAACTGCCCTGGCGCGCGGCGCGATTGGCCAGCTCCCACTGATCGCCGCCACCCGGAATCGTCACCAGCGGCACCCCCGCCAGCAGCGATTTGGCCAGCAGCCCGTGCCCGCCACCGCCGATGACCACCGCGGCGTGCCGCAGCAGCTCGTCCTGACGGCCCAAACCCGCGGTGGCCCAGGCCGGTAGATCCGCGGGCGGGGTGTCCAGGGTGGACACCGCGACGCGCACTCCCGCGCCGTCCAGACCCGTCAGCACCGTCTCCACCATGTCGGCGACGCCGGTGTGCGCGGTCGACGGTGCGACCATGACCAGGGGCTCGGACCCCGGCGGCAGCGTCAGCACGTCCTTGGTCGGTTCCCACAGCAGCGGGCCGACCAGGTGCGCGTTCTCCGGCCAGTCCGGGCGCGGCACCTCGAGCGCGGGCAGCGTCGCCACCAGCCGGGCCGCCGGGCCCGGATCCTGTGCCGCCAGACCGACACTGGCGCGGGCCGTTCCGCGCTGGGCCTCGCCGCGCCGAATGTCGCGGGCGGTCAGCGTGCGCAACACCGAATCGCGCGCCCGGCCCCGCACGCCCGCGCCCGCGGCGAGCCCGCTGCCGATCGGCGGCAGGCCCTTGGACGGCAGGTACAGCGGATGCGGTGAGAGCTCCACCCACGGCAGCCCGAGCCGTTCGGCGGCCATGCCGCCGCCTGCGGTCAGCACGTCGGAGACCACCAACTCGGGCAGCATGGCGCTGAGATCGGGCAGGATCTCGGTCGAGATGTGCGCTGCCCGTTCATGAATCCGGGCCCCGGCGTCGGCGTCGTCGTCCCCGGCCCGGGGCGCCAGGCCCTTCAGCCGGCGCACCCCGATCCCGGCGTCGCGCGCGGCGTCGAACCAGCGCGGGCTGGTGAACAGCACCGGCTCGTCGCCCGCCGCCAGCAATCGAACGCACAGGGCGATCGCCGGAAAGGCATGTCCGGGATCCGGCCCGGCCACCACTGCTACTCGCACGCGCCCAGGGTGTCATATCTCGCCTGGAACGGCGGCACCAACACCACCGGTGTCGCGCCGCCGGGGATCGCGAGGCGGTAACTCAGCCGAAGTGATACAGCTCGAAGGCGACCGCCCGCGCGGCCGCGAAGCCCTCCTTGGGCCCGGAGGTCATCTCCAGCACCGCCCTGGCCTGGTCGGCGACCGGTTCGTCGCTCAGCGCCGCGAGGTAGCGGTGATGGCAGGTGAGCGATTCGACGGCCTGCTCGATGTGGTCGCTGACATCCACCGCGTGGCTGCCGTCGGCGACCCCGGCCACCGCGGCCCAGCGCGGGGAATGCCGGGGCAGATCGGCGAGCTCGGGGAAGATCCACTCGTTGCCGGCGTCCGAGACCGCGTCCAGGGCCGCGCGCCCGACGGCGCGGTGATCGGCGCTGTTGGCGTAGCCGCGCGCCCAGATATCCCCGAAGTTGAACAGCACCACCAGTTCCGGCTGATGCCTGCGAATGGCGGCGGCCAGATCGCGGCGCAGTTCCAGGCTCTCGACCACGCGCCCGTCCGGGTAGCCGAGGAACTCCACCGCGCTCACGCCGACCACCTTGGCGCTCGCGCGTTCCTCGTCCTCGCGCAGCGGCCCGGATTCGGCGGGCGGCAGGCCCGCGATACCGGCCTCGCCGCTGGTGACGAGCAGGTAGCGCACGTCCTTGCCCTGCGCGGTCCAGCGGGCCACCGCGGCGGCGCAGCCGTATTCGATGTCATCGGGGTGCGCGACGATGACCAGGCCGCGCTGCCAATCCTCGGGAAGCTGTTCCATATCAGAATTCAACCGCTGTCCGGGCGCGAGCGCACACTCTTCGAGGTCACGACGCGTTCACAGGCGGGCCAGGACGTCACCGAACGCCGCTTCGGCCGCACCGAGCAGCTTGAGATCGGGTCCCAGCCCGGACTTCTCGATCCGCACGCCACCGATCGCGCGGCTGACCATGCTGCGCCCGCGCACCTGTGCACCGACCCGTGCGACGGCCGCATCGGGCAGCGCGGTGAACAGATCGCCCAGCACCACGAGTTCGGGGCCGAGGATGTTGACGACGTTGACCAGGCCGAGGGTGAGCCAATCCAGGTAGTCGCGCAACGCGGGCTCCCAGTTGTCCTGGAGCGCACGCAGTTCGGCCACGATCACCCCGCGCGGACCGTAGCCGGGCAGGCCCAGCGCGCGGCACAGCGCCGCCTCGCCGACCTCGGTCTCCCAGCAACCGGTATTGCCGCAGTGGCACGGGCGGCCGTCGGGGCGCACGCTCATATGGCCGATCTCGCCCAGATAGCCCGCGGCCCCGCGCAACAGCGCGCCCTGCGCGATCAGTCCGCCGCCCACCCCCACATCGGCGGAGACGAACACGGTGTCGTTCGCACCGCGACCCGCACCGCGCACATGTTCTGCCAGCGCACCGAATTCGGCGTCGTTGCCCACCACCACGGGTAACTCGAGCACCGTGCTCAATCGCTTGCCCAGGGCCACCTCGGACCACCCGAGATCGACCGCCGCGTGCACGAGCCCGTCGGCGCGGCGCACCACACCCGGCACCGACACCCCCACCGCCATGGGCGAGATCCCGAGGTCGCCGGTGAGCAGTGCCGCGGACTCGGCGACATGGGTGATCACCTCCTCCGGTTCCCGTTGCCGCCCATGCAGATTCCAGCTGTTGCGGCCCAGGATCTGGCCGCCGAATCCGATGACCGCGATCGCGGCCCGTTCGGCCTGCACGTCGACCGCCAGCACCGCGGCCGCGTGCGGCTGCGGCAGCACCAGCAGTGAGGGCCTGCCCGCGCCCCGGGCCAGGCGCGGCACGCGCTCCTCGATCAGCCCGCCCGCGGCGAGCCCGTCCACCAGCATCTTGATGGTGGAACGATTCAGGCCCAGGGCGGCGGCCAGCGCCGCGCGCGTGGCCGGGCCCCCGGTATGCAGCAGGCGCAGGAGGCTCGACCGGTTGAAGCGGCGCACCTCGTCCGGTCGGGCGACGGTCATGGAGAAAGCAATACCACTACCGCGCGGGCCAGCGCGGCCCCGCCCGGCACGGGTACGCCCGCCCTCATCGCCGTGCCACCGCCGTACGACGGCGGGACAGGGCGTCGACGGTCGCCGCCAGCAGCAGCACCAGACCGGTGACGATGGACACCACCGCGGCCGGCTGACTCAGCAGACCGAGCCCGTTGGACACCACCGCCAGCACCGCCCCGCCGATCACCGCGTCGGCCACCCGGCCCTTGCCGCCGAACAGCGAGGTGCCGCCGATCACGGCCGCGCCGACCGCGAACAGCAGCGTGTTGAGCCCGCCCGCCTGCGGATCCACCGAGCCCACCTTGGACGAGTAGACGATCGCGCCGACGGCGGCGCACGCCGAGCAGATGACGAAAACGCTTGCCCGCAAACGAGTTACGTTGATACCCGCCCGGCGCGCGGCCTCGGCGTTGCCGCCGACCGCGTAGATGTGCCTGCCGTAGGTCGTGCGAGTCAGCACGTACGTACCGGCCACCAGCAGGACCAGCACGATCGGGACCACGTAGGGCACACCGGAGATCTCGATCAGCGCACTCGGTGAGCGATTCATGGTCAGCAGGGCCGTCACGCCGATCGCGAAGACGCCGAGCGCCAGCACCTTCGCGACCACCAGCGGCGTGGGCGGGGTCACGAGCCCGCGCCGCCGCCGCAGCAGCTGCCCGCCCAGGGTGACCGCCGCGTAGCCGCCCGCCGCCACCACGCACAGCGCCCAGCTGCCCACCGTGGACAGGTTGCCGTTGGCCACCTTGTCCAGCACGGGTGAGGAGCTGATGCCCAGCACCCCGCCCTCGCCGATGAGCTGGAGGATGACCCCCTGCCAGGTCAGGAACAGGGCCAGGGTGACGACGAAGGACGGCATCCCGATCTTCGCGATGAGAAAGCCGGTGACACAGCCGATTCCGACGCCGACGCAGACCGCCAGCACCATCTCCACCCACGGGTTCGCGGCCAGCCCGAGCACCGTGATCAGCACCCCGAGCAGCGAGAACGCGACCCCGGGCCAGATCCGCAGCAGGCCGGCCAGCAGCGCCGCGAGCACCAGCATGGCGATGAACAGGAAGAACACGGTGGATCCCATGCCCGAGAGCAGGTTTCCGTTCTCCACGTAGTGCATGGCCAGCACCGCGCCCGCCACCCCCGAGGCGGTGCCCGCCGAGAGGTCGATCTCGCCGATGAGCAGCACGAACACGATGCCGATCGCGATGATCGTCTGGCCCGCGCCCTGGGCGAGCAGGTTGGCGATGTTGTTGAGCGAGAGGAAGACATCGGACAGGACCGAGAACAGGACCACCAGCGCCACCAGACCCAGCAGCGCGGGCAGCGAGCCGATCTCCCCGGCGCGCAGGCGCGCGAGGTAGTCGCGCACGGCCTCCGCCGTGGACAGGGTGGTGGTGTCTATCCCGAAATCGGCGACCGCCGAATCCGTCTTGCGCAGGGTTACCGAACCCTGTTCCGCCGCTTGTTCGTTCACAGCGCCACCGCCTCGGGCCGAGCCAGGCCGAGATCGCCGGAGCGACCCGCGGTGATCAATTCGACCACCTGGGCATGGGTGACCTCCGCGGTCCGCACCTGCGCGGCAGTGCGGCCCAGGTACAGCACCGCGATGCGATCGGCGACCTCGAAGACGTCGGCCAGATTGTGGCTGATCAGCACCACGCCCAGACCCTGTTCGGCCAAGCGCCGCACCAGATCCAGCACCTGCCTGGTCTGGGCCACGCCGAGGGCGGCGGTGGGCTCGTCCAGCAGCACCAGCTCGCTGTTCCACAGCACCGCCTTGGCGATGGCCACGGTCTGCCGCTGCCCGCCCGACAGAGCCGCCACCGGCGTGCGCACCGATTTCACGGTGCGCACGCCCAGCGAAGCGAGCGTGCGCCGCGCCGCCTCCTCCATACTCGCCTCGTCCAGCAGCCACGGTCTCCCACGTTCGCGGCCCAGGAACATGTTGGCCACGATGTCGAGATTGTCGGCCAGGGCCAGGTCCTGGTAGACGACCTCGATGCCCAGTGCGGCAGCGTCTTTGGGCGCTTTCACCTGGACCGGCTCGCCCCGGAAGCGAATCTCTCCGGAGTCGGCCGGGTGGATGCCCGCGACACATTTCACGAGTGTGGATTTGCCCGCGCCGTTGTCGCCGACCAACGCGGTCACCTCCCCCGCCGGCACGGTGAAGTCCACATCATGGAGTACGTGCACCGGGCCGAAACTCTTGTTCAGACCGGTGATTCGGAGTAGCGGCTCGGTCACGTCGTGCTTCCTTGTCAGCGAGCGATGGCCGGAACTAGGAGATGCCGAGTTCGGCGCAGGCGGCCTGCAGATCCCCGCCGCAGATATCGGCGGGCTTGACGAATCCGGCGTCGGTCACCTGTTTGACCTCGGCGCGGGTCACGGTCTGCGGGGTCAGCAGCACCGATTTCACCGTGCGCTTGCCCTTGGGATCCTGACTCACCGCCTGCGCCAGCGTGTCCGCGCCCGCGGTGTCGCCCTTGGCCAGGGCCACGGCGAGTTTCGCGGCGGCCTGGGCCTCGTCGCGGATCGGCTTGAACACCGTCATGTACTGGTCCCCGCGCAGAATCGCTTTGAGGCCGTCGGCGGTGGCGTCCTGGCCGGTGACCGGCACCTTGCCGTTGAGACCGTTCTTCTTGAGCACGGTGATCACCGCGCCCGCGAGGCCGTCGTTGGCGGCGACCACACCGTCCACCTTGCCGCCGTTGCCGGTCAGGATCTGCTCGAAGGTGCTGCCGCCCTTCTGATTGTCCCAGCCGTCGATGGCCTGGCTGCGCACGAGCTTCAGCGCGCCCGAGTCGTACAGCGGACGCAACGCCTTCTGTTGCCCCTCATGGAACAGAGTCGCGTTGTTATCCGTCGGCGCGCCCTCGATCTCGACGACCTGGGCGCCCGGCTTGTCCTTCAGGGCGGTGATCAGCGCCTGGCCCTGGAGCTCGCCCACCCGCACGTTGTCGAAAGACACGTAGTAGTCCGAGGATCCGCCGAGATTGAGGCGGTCGTAGTCGATGGTGGGGATGCCGGCGCGCTTGGCCTTGGCGGCCACCGCGCCGCCGACCTCGCTGTTGATCGAGGCGATGATGAGCACCTTGACGCCCTTGGCGATCATGCCGTCGGCGAGGGTGCTGAACTTCTGCACGTCGCCCTGCGCGTTCTGCACGTCGGCGTCGAAACCCTCTGCGCGCAAGGCAGATTGGAGCATGGGTTTGTCGAAGGATTCCCAGCGGGCGGAGGTGGCTGTCTCGGGCAGGATGACGCCCACGGTGCCATTGGCGCCGCCGCCGGACGGTGATTCGGGGGTGTCGTCGGAGCTGGAATTGGAGCCGCAGGCCGAGACGGTGAGCACCCCGGCCAGCGCCAGGGCGAAGAACGCGTGTTTGCGGCGGGCTCGGGAACGGCCCGGATACAACTGCGGGAGCGGGGTTTTCGACCTCATCAGGGTGACCCTTTCGAGCGGCGGCCACCGGATTGCGGCCGTGCGCGAGCTATATGTTGTGGGCAACAACATATGCGAACGGGGTCACCCCGACGGGGCGATTCGACGAATCAGGGCAGCAGAACAACCTTCCCACCGGCGTGTCCGCCGACGACGAACCGGTGCGCGTCGGCGGCCTCGGCCAGCGGATAGGTCGCGCTGATCACCAGATCCAGCTTTCCGGCGGCGGTCAGCGGGATCAGTTCGCGCCAGGCGTCGTTGCGGATCTCGGTGCCCGGGTCCGCGCCCGGTCCGCCGCCCAATGCCTGGAAGCCGGACTCCGCGGCGCGGCCGAAGGCGACGATGGTGGCGATGCGGGAGCGATCGGCGACCAGCTCGAGCGAGACGTCCACGGCTTCGTCGGTGCCCGCGGTGTCGATCGCGGCACTGACGCCCCGGGGCGCCAGTTCGCGGACGCGATCGGCCAATCCCGGTCCGTACGCGACCGGTTCGACGCCGTAGGCGCGCAGCCGGTCGTGCCGCGCGGGCGACGCGGTGCCGATGACCCGTGCCCCGCGCGCCACCGCGAGCTGCGCGGCCAGCGAACCGACACTGCCCGCGGCGCCGTGCACCAGCACGGTGTCACCGGGACCGACCGCGGTGGCGGTGAGCAGATGAACGGCGGTGCCGCCGACCACGAGCAAACCGCTCGCGACCTCCCAGCCGATTTCCAGCGGCTTGGGCACGACCCGGTCGGCGCGCACGGTCACCGCGGTGGCGTACGCGCCCCCGCGCACGATCACCTCGTCCCCGACCCGCACCGGACCCGCGGGCCCGACCGCGTCCGGACCGACCGCGGTCACCACCCCGGACGACTCCGAGCCGAGCCGGATCGGCAGGGCGCTCGAATCGGTGCCGAACGCGCCGCTGTAGCGCTTGTAGTCGAAGGGGTTCACGCCCGCCGCACGAATCTCGACGCTGACCTCGCCCGGGCCCGGATCGGGAAGTTCGATCTCCAGCGGGGCCAGTACCTCGGGACCACCGTAGGCGGTGGCGACGATAGCGATTGTCATACCTCAACGTAGCGCCGCCCCGCGGCAATCGATTCCCCGCACACCGGTGGGCCGCCCGGAAATCCGGACGGCCCACCCGCGGCCACGCGCACCCGGTGCGCCACCGCCGAGTCCGTGCATCACGGCTCGCTCAGCGGCTGCCCGTCACAGCTTGCTCAGCGGCGACTTGTCGTTCGAGCCCGAGACCGCCTTGTAGAGCAGGTACAGGCCGAACACCACCAGGCTGATCATGAGGATCGGGAACAGACCCTTGATCAGCGCACCGATGATGGCGAGCGCGATCCAGACGACCGCGACGACGCCGATGATCTTCCACAACATGGTGAATCCTCCCGGAGATGTCTCCGAACCGCCGTCAGCGCGATCCGACAACCTCCATACTGGCCGCCCCCCAACCGAAAAGCACCAGGTCACACCCGATATCCGGGAAAGTTCAGGGTTCCCACCCACACCCCCTGACCCGGCCCCGATCCCGATCGAGGGCCGGACTCGACGGACCGACGGACAGCCCTACTACCGGAGGACGCGGGCGATGCGGGCGCCTGCGCACCCCGAGCCCAGCAGGCCGGGGGGATCAGGGGCCGGCGCGGAAGCGGCCGTCGGCCAGCTCGGTCAGGGCCTGGGCCCAGCCGTCGAGGCGGTCGGCGGCATCGCGCAGGTGCAGGGTGGCCCAGCCGAGATCGTCGGCGAGGGGGGCGCTTTCGGGGACCGCGAGGACGCGCGCCGCGGCGGCGACCATGCCCTCGAATTCGAGCACGCCGCCGTCCAGGCGCACCGAGACCGCGGTGATGTGCTCGCCCAGTGGGGAATTGCGCGGGCCGAGCGCACCCGCGGCGTTCTCCATGGCGACCACGTCGGCGGCCAGCGCGTGCAGGGCGGCCGCGCCCGAGGCGGCGGTGTCGACGGTGTCGGTCAGGTCGTCGGCGAGCAGGCGCTGGGATTTGGCGATCTGGCCGATCAGGCCGTGCAGCGCGCGTTCGGCGCGCACCAGCCGAGCGATGGAGGCCCGGGCGGCCGAACGCGCGGGTGGCAGCTTGCGCGGAACGAACGCGGCCTGCGGCAGCGGTTCCTTGCGCAGTTGCAGATAGCGGCGGGTGGTCACCGCGGCGCCGGTCACCAGTGCGACCGCTCCGCCGCCGACCACGATCACCGCCCAGGCCGGGGCCGAAATCAACACCAGCCCAACGGTCCCCGCGGTGGTCAATCCCGAGGCGGTGCCGAGCCGGAAGCTGCGCCGTCGCGAGCGCCTGCGCCTGCGCAGCTCGCGCTCACGCGGATCGGCCCACTTGCGCACGGCGACCAGCGCCTGCTCCCCCACCCCGCGCAGGGTGTCGGGCAGCCGCTGCGCCAGCTCCTCCGGCTCGACGCCGGTGGGAGCCAGGAAGTCTCGGGCGGCCTGCGTGGCCCGCTCACGCCTGCCGCGCTTGCCACCGACAGCGGCACCCGCGTCGAACCCGTATCGCGCGCCGGCGGGAGGCACGTCGCGCCCGGGATCGGCCGCTGGAGGCCATGCCCGGGCGGCATCATTCGCGCCGGGTCCTTCACCGAAGCGCGGCCGGACGTCGCCGAACGACACCTGTGGCTCGGAATACCCGGCGGCGGCCGACGGGTACGCCGGTGCGGGCGGAGTCCGGTACGTGCCGCCATGCGGCGGACCGCCCGCCGGTACGGAACCGCGGTCGGCCGGGGCCTGCCCTGCGCTCGCGTTCCTGTCCCGCGAACGACGCTCGCGAGCGGCGGGGTCCCCTCGCCGGCCCGTCACGGGGGCGGGGCCGTGGGTGGCCTCGGGTCCGGGCCGGCGCTGCCGGTCGGCGGTGTCCACACCCGGCGGAGCGTGCGGCGGGCGCGCAGCCCGCGCGGCGGGCCGCTCCGGCGGATGCGCATAATCGCTTGCCGTGGAAGGGTTTTCGGGATCGAAGCCGGCAGGATAGCGACGAGTGGGGGTCGCGCCGGGGTGCGTGAGCGGTTCGGTCGGATGGGCCGGGGCGGGGGCGTGCGCCTGGTCCGGCGCCGGAGCGGGTGCGCCGTCAGCGGAGACACGCGCGGAACCCGGCGCGGGCGAGTCGCTTTCGCGAGCGGGCGCCTGCGCGGCGGGCGAATTGGCTTCCAGCAGAGTCGGGAAGCCGGGGATCGGGGCCGGGGCCTTCTTCGTGCGGGTCAGGCGGGGAAAACGCGCAGGGGAGGTCGCGGGGTCCTTGTCGGCCCGCGATCTCCCCATCACTCCAACGCCTTTCGGTGCCGCGCCTGCCTACTGCTGGGCGGCCTGGCCCTTGTTGATCTGCGGCTGCGCCGCGGCCGGGTTCGGGACGGCCTGCTGGTCGCCGCCGGCGGGCAGCGCGTCACCGCGCATCGAGGCGCGGATCTGCTCCAGACGGCTGTGACCGGCCATCTGAATGCTCGCCTGCTGAACTTCCATCATGCGGCCCTGCACCGAGTTCTGCGCCAACTCGGCCGAACCGAGCGCGTTGGCGTAGCGGCGCTCGATCTTCTCGCGGACCGCGTCCAGGCTCGGGGTGGAGCCGGGGGCGGACAGGGTCGAATCCATCTGCTGCAGCGAGGCGGACACCTGCTCCTGCATCTTGGCCTGCTCGAGCTGGGACAGCAGCTTGGTGCGCTCGGCGACCTTCTGCTGCAGCAGCATGGCGTTCTGCTCGACGGCCTTCTTGGCCTGCGCGGCCGCCTGCAGCGACTGGTCGTGCAGCACCTTCAGATCCTCGACGGACTGCTCCGCGGTGACCAGCTGCGCCGCGAACGCCTCGGCGGCGTTGGTGTACTGGATCGCCTTCTCGGTGTCGCCCGCGCCCGACGCCTGATCGGCCAGCAGAACCGCCTGGCGCGCATTGGCATTGAGCTTCTCGACCTCGTCCAGCTGGCGGTTCAGCTTCATCTCCAGCTGGCGCTGGTTACCGATCACCGACGCCGCCTGCTGCGACAGGGCCTGATGCTGCCGCTGGGCCTCCTCGATAGCCTGCTGGATCTGAACCTTCGGATCCGCATGCTCCTCGATCTTGGAATCGAAGAGGGCCATCAGGTACTTCCAGGCCTTCACGAACGGATTAGCCATCGATTGATCCCGCCTCCATCTGACATGCCGCGCGCTGCCGCGCGGCATAGTGCGCGACCGTCACGCACCCGGTTGTCCCTACTTCTCCACTGCGCGGCAGCGACCCGAGAACTCGCGGCCGCGCGACGCCTCCGGCACGAAGCCTACAGAGAATTTATCCCTTTCGGCTCCAGCGCACATCGTTCACTTCGCGGCCACCAGCACCAGTCGGTCCGACTTGGGGGCCGGAATGACGATGCGGGGGCCGAAACCGCCGTCCCCGCGACGGGCCGACCCACCCTTGCGGGCGGTCGAAATCTTGGCATTCGCCGAGGCAGCGGGGGTCTTGGCACCGGCGGCGACCGGTTCGGCCCGGCGTGCGGCACCCGCCGGAGCGGGCGTCGCGGCCGCGGACAGCGATTCGGCCGGGGTCTTGCGACCCTGGGCCCGATCGGCGTCGGCCATGGCGGCGCTCACATCGAAAAGCACCTGTGACAGCGGCAGATCCAGGGCCTGGCAGATGGCCGCCAGCAGCTCACTGGACGCTTCCTTGCGCCCGCGTTCCACCTCCGACAGGTAGCCCAGGCTCACTCGCGCGGAGGTGGAGACCTCACGCAAGGTCCGGCTCTGGGCGACACGAGCACGCCGCAGGCTTTCCCCGATCGCTTCTCGCAGCAGCGTCATCTCGTTCTCCTCACACTCGTCTCGCCGGACCCAGCGTTTGACTGGACAACGCCCGGCGTCGGGCTTGCGTTCCCGGCTTTGCTCACCCGCCCCGAATACTCCGGACGAGCTCGGTGATCGCCGCGCGGACCGCGCCCACCCTGATCGTCCACCGGTCGCCCGACAGTTTCAACCGGATGACCGCGGTACCGTCCGGACCCGCCAGTCCGAGAAACACCGTTCCGACCTCGCGACCGTCCTGCGGATCGGGGCCCGCGACACCGGTGAGCCCCACTCCCCAGTCCGCGCCGCAGCGCAGTCTGGCCCCGACGGCCAGCTGTTCGGCGGTACTCGCGGCAACCGGGCCATCGCTGGTGAGAGTATCGGTACTCACACCGGCAAGGTCGTGTTTCAGATCGGTGGCGTACACGATCAGCCCACCCCGCAACACCGCGCTCGCGCCCGGAATTCCCGCGATGGCGGCGGCCAGCAACCCCGCGGTGAGCGATTCGGCGGTGGCGACGGTGAGCCGGGCGGCGGTCAGCGCCGCGACCAGATCGGCGGCGGGCACGGCGGAGGTGAGTGGATCGAACGATCCGGGATTCGGGGCCGAGTCGAGCTCAGGCCGCACGGCTGCCGCCGGGCGAACCGAACCAGAGCCGGGCCGCCTGGACCACGTAGTCGAGGCCGGTGACCACGGTCAGCGCCACCGCCAGATACATCAAAGACATTCCGGCGGACTCGAACCCGCCGGACAGCGGCAGCAACAGCACCGCGATCGCGACCGACTGCACCAGCGTCTTGAGCTTGCCGCCGCGCCCGGCGGGAATGACGCCGCGGCGCACCACGGCCAGGCGGAGCAGGGTCACGCCCAGTTCGCGGGCCACGATCACGATCGTCATCCACCAGGGCAGATCGCCCAGCATGGACAGGCCGATCAGGGCGGCCCCGATCAGCGCCTTGTCGGCGATCGGGTCCGCCAGCTTGCCGAAGTCGGTGACGAGGCCGTACTTGCGGGCCAGCTGACCGTCGATGCGGTCGGTGATGGCCGCGATGCCGAACAGCGCGGCCGCACCCCAGCGCCAGCGCGGATCGTGCCCGTCGCCGGCGAACAGCGCGGCCAGGAAGATCGGAACGAGCACGATGCGCAGCACCGTCAGCACATTGGCGATGTTCATCAGCGGGACCGCCGCCGACTCTACCGCGCCCGGTTCGGTCCGGGGAGCCGGGGCAAATCCGGATCTCGCTGGAGCGGCATCTGCCCAGCGACCTTCCACCTCATCGCGCTGCACCGTCACCAGCACCCCCACCGGCCGCGGCAGCGGCCATGGTTCCCGGAGTTATCCGGTATCGGAAGGGGTTGGAAGTACGACACACCCCAAGCCTATCGGTACGCGGGCCGACTACTGTGCACCCCATGACAACACGGGCACCCCACAGCGGTTCTGCGGACGGAACGACGGCCTCGGCGCCGCTCGTCCGTCGCGCCCGAGCCTCTGATGTGCCCGGCATCAAACGCCTGATCGACTTCTACGCGGGCAAGATCCTGCTGGAGAAGAACCTGGTCACGCTGTACGAGTCGATCCAGGAGTTCTGGGTCGCCGAACGCGACGGCGAACTGATCGGGTGCGGCGCGCTGCATGTGCTGTGGGCGGATCTGGGCGAGGTGCGCACGGTCGCGGTGCGGCCCGACATCAAGGGCACCGGGGCCGGGCACCTGCTGGTGCGCCAGCTGATCGAGGTCGCGCGCGAGCTCGCGCTGTCCCGGCTGTTCGTGCTGACCTTCGAGGTGGACTTCTTCGCCCGGCACGGTTTCGCCGAGATCGAGGGGACCCCCGTGACCGCCGAGGTCTACGAGGAGATGTGCCGTTCGTATGACGAGGGCATCGCGGAGTTCCTCGATCTGAGCTTCGTGAAGCCGAATACGCTCGGCAACACCCGAATGCTGTTGACCCTCTGAACTATTCGTTCCCACAGAGCCATTCGACCGAGAAAGCGACACCCGTGCCGATCTTCGCCGTCCACTACGTCTACACCGACGCCACCGCCGCCGCGCGCCTGGAGAACCGTCCCGAGCACCGCGGCTGGCTCAACAACCTGGTCGATCAGGGCACGATCCTGACCAGCGGCCCCTACCCCGACGGCACCGGAGCGCTGATCCTGTTCCGGGCGGAGAGCCTGGAGTTCGTCACCGACCTGCTGCCGCAGGACCCGTTCGCGAAGCTCGGGCTGATCGAGGACAAGCGGGCCGTGGAATGGCTGCCCGTCATGGGCGTGTTCTCGGAGGAGTAGGCGGTCAGCTCGCGGCCATCTCCTCGATGATGTCGTCGATGGTCGACCGGCCGGGCGACCAGCCGAGTTCGGCCAGGGCCTTGGCGGGATCGCTGATCAGGGCCGCGGGTTCGGCGGCGGGCGGCCCGTGCACCACGGGCACCGCCAGTCCGGTCACCCGCTCGACCGCCGCGACCACGTCGAGAACGCTTGTGCCCCGGCCGCTTCCGATGTTGTACCGGGTGCACTCCCCCGCTGCGGGCACCCGTTCGAGACAGGCCGCGAACGCGGCGGCCGCGTCCCGGACGTGCAGGTAGTCACGCACCGCGGTGCCGTCGCCGTTGATGCGCAACGCCGATCGTTCGCGGGCCGCGGCCAGCGTCCGGGGTAGCAGCCGCGTCGGGTCCGGGTCGGCACCGCCGGCCACATTGAGCAGCCGCACCACGATCGCGCCCAGCGCCCCGGCCCGGGCCTGCGCCTCGATCGCGTACTCGGCGGCGAGCTTGCTGCTCGCGTAGGGATGCGGCGGCGCGTCGGGACAGTCCTCGCCCATGGGCTGACGCTCCGGCGTGCCGTAGATGGCCCCGGTGGACGCGAAGACCAGGCGCTCGACGCCCGCGCCCGCCATGGCCTCCAGCAGCGCGACGGTGCCCTCGGTGTTGACCCGGAAGAACGGCAGCGGGTCGGTCACCGACTCCCGGGCGCGGGCCAGTCCCGCCAGATGGCACACCGCGTCGACACCGTCGACGGCCGCACGCAGCGCGGCGGCATCGGCCAGGTCCGCGTACCGGGTCTCCCCAGCCCCGGCGATCTCCCCGGATCCGGCTCGGACCATAGCTATCGGCGTATGCCCGGCGACGGCGAGCTTTCGCACGACCTCGCGCCCGAGGTATCCCGCCGCGCCGGTCACCAGTATTCGCACGCCGCAACCCTTGCAGGCGGGAACGGTCCCGCCGATGCCGGGTGGGGGTCGCGGTGCTGCGGGATCGGCAGGGCCGCGTCGTCGGCCCGCGCGGGCGAGTCGCCGCGACCCGGCTCAGGACGCGCGGCGGCGATGGTCGGCGACGTGCACCTGGGTGGCGCACCGGGTGGAGCAGAACCGGCGCCTGCCGTTCCTGGAGGTGTCCACGAACACGATGTCGCAGGACTCGCGGGCGCAGCAGCCGATCCGCGTGGGCGTCTCGCAGAACAGGGCGGCCAGGCCGAAGGCGGTGTACGCCTTGACGCGCTCGTCGACGGGCGCGGTCTCCTGCGAGTAGTGCAGATGCGGACTCCTGCCGTCATGGGTCGAGATATACGGGCGGCTGGTGGTTTTGGCCAGCAGCGCGTTGAGCAGCTCGACCGAGGGCGCGCGGAACACCGCGTCGAGTTCCCGTATCCAGCGCCGGAGTTCGACCTCCTGCGCGGGGGTGACGGGCACGAAAGGCCGGTAGTCGGACTCGATCAGCAGCTGCGTCAGGTCCTGGTCCGGCGGCGCGTTGACCAACCGGACGGCGAGCTCGACCGCCGCACCGCCGTAAGGGTTGAAATGCACTAGCCCATTACATCAGGCTGGCCACATGACCGCCACCTGCCCCGCCTGCTCCTGGCCCGCCCCGGCCCTCGTGTCCGCGCACGGCAGCGTCCGCTACCTGCGGTGCGTCTGCGGCAAGTGGTTGATAGAGGAGCACGACGCCGTGCTCGCGACCGCGGGCCGCAGCACCCTCACCGAGCCGGAGTCCGACGGCGCGCCCGCCCGCTCGACAATCCGCGCTACCACCCAGCCGACCACGATCACCGCCACCGACCCCGGCCGCGGCAGCGCCTCGGGGTCGGGTGGTCGCACCGTCGCCGAGAGATAGGCCGCGCTGCAGCCGGGCCGACCGCTCGCCGGCACCGACCGCTGCCGCGGCAGCACCCGGCCGGGCAGCCACACCATCACCGAGGGATAGGCGACGCTGCTGACGACTCGACAATCCGCACTACCACCGGGCCGACCACCATCGGCGGCACCGAACTCGGCCGCGGCGGCTGCGCCTCCGGGCCGGGTGGTCGCACCGTCGCCGAGAGATAGGCGGCGCTGCCGACTCGCGGCCGGTACGTGCAGCACGACCAGCGGGCGGGCCGCACGGGCGAGCAGCTCGAACAGGCACCGTCACCTTGGTCGCTCGGCGGCACCGTCGCGCCCGTGCGCAGCACCACCGAGAGGCGAACCCGCGCGAATCCTCATGCGGCACCGGCACGTAACGACGGAGCCGCGGCGAGGCCCTTGTCGTTCGAGTCCCAGCGGGGGAACCGCAGCCGGTCGTGCCAGGGGGCGACGCGCTCGAACGCCGCGGCCAGGGTCAGGACCGTGTCGTCGCGGAAGCGGCGGCTCGCGATCTGGAGGCCGACCGGGAAGCCGTCGGGGGTCAGGCCCGCGGGGACCGAGATGGCCGGGCCGCCGGTGTAATTGAAGGGGTGCGTCAGGCACCAGCCCAGGACCGGGTCCACGGGTTGGCCGTCGATCTCGGTCGGGCCGACGGTCCAGCCGTCGGCGGCGTTGGGCACGGCGGCCACGCCCGTCGTGGGGGTGATGATCGCGTCGTAGTTGTCGAGGACCGCGGCGAGTGCGTCGAAGATCGCGGTGCGCAGGAACTGGTCGCGCCGGGTGTCGGCGACGGAGAAGGACTCGGCGCGGTCGGCGGCGGCGCGCAGCTGCGGGGGCAGGTTCTCCCAGGACACCGCGCGCAGGTCGAGGCCGGAGTCGCGGAAGGTCTCGATGAGGCCGATCATCGCCGAGCCGGTGTAGCGCAGCCAGAGATCGGTGACCTCGGTGTGCGCGGCGGGCAGGGCGAACTCGGGCTGTTCGACCACGACGCCCGCGGATTCGAGGGTGCGAGCGGCGGTTTCGACGACGGCGGCGACATCGGCGGCCACCGGAAACCCGCCGAGGGTGGGCAGATAGGCGACGCGCAGGCCCGCGGCCGGGGTGAACAGGGCCTCGCGGTACGAGCGCGCCGGGAGCGGCACGCTCCCGGGATCGCGGGCGTCGAAGCCTGCCATGGCCTCGAACATGAGCACGCAGTCCTCGACCGTGCGCGTCAGCGGGCCGTTGCCCATGAACGGATTGAAGGCGAAGAACGCGTCGGGCCGGACCACGCCGGCCAGCAGTCCGTAGCTGGGCTTGAGCCCGACCACGCCGCACAGCGCGGCCGGTATGCGCACGGAGCCGCCGCCGTCTGAGCCCTGGGCCAGTGCGCACAGACCGGCGGCGACCGCCGCGGCGCTGCCGCCCGAGGAGCCGCCCGCGTTGTGATCGGCCGCGAACGGGGTGCCGGTCGGCCCGAACAGGCGGTTGTCGGTGGTGGCCTTGTGCCCGAACTCGGGGGTGTTCGTCTTGCCGAGGATGATCGCCCCGAGCCGCTGCAGCCGCTGGACGTGCGGCGCGGTCTCCTCGGGGAGATAGCCGGCGAACTCCTTGACGCCGAAGGTGTTCGGCACGCCCTGCTGGAAGTCGAACAAATCCTTGATCGCGATCGGGACGCCGTGCAGCGGCCCGCGCAACCGGCCTTCGCCCAGCTCGCGCTCGGCCGTCTTCGCCTCCTCGCGCGCGGTGTCGGCCGAGACGCTGACGTAGGCGTTGAGTTCGGGGTTCACCGCGTCGATGCGCGCGAGGTACGCCTCGACCACCTCCACCGGCGATACGCGCCGGCCGCGGATCCGCTGTGCGAGCTCGGCGGCGGGGAGCAGAACCAGATCTGAGTCACAGAAATCGGACATGCTCACACACGCTATCTCTGAAACATGCTGAAGATGAAGGGTATTCAGGTTAATACTAGTCGAATATGTTGCAACACAAGCACTTCGGATGCACTAAACCCGCAGCGTGCGGGGGGTTTCCGAGCCCAGTTAACATGGATGTCATATTTTCGAATTTAAATTCCATCGGTTGACGGGCCTCTCCGCCTCGTCTAACGTCGGCTTCGGATTTCAATCCCCACATTGCATCTCCGACGCAGCAGTGCAGTTTCGTGGCGAAGTCTTCAGTTCCGTTTGGGGGGACCAACGGGAGTAGTAGTCGATGAATTCAGCGTCAATTCAGTCCGCCGCATTCGAAAACTGGATCGAGCTGCTGGGCGAACGTGCCACCGCGAATGGCGAGGAAGCAGCATTCGAATTTCTCGACGACGGGGGCCGTGCGTCCGAAGCACTCACCTATCGCGAACTCGACCAGCGCGCGAAGGCGCTGGCACACCATCTGAGCAGCAAATATTCACCCGGAGATCGAGCACTGCTGCTGCATCCGCCGGGTCTCGAATATGTCATCTCGTTCTACGCCTGCCTGTACGCCGGCGTGATCGCAGTACCACTCTTTCCACCGCAACGCGCACGCTTGGATCACATCGACGAAGTAGCTCGCGACTGTGCGGCGAGCGTGGTGATCAGCACCTCGGCAATACTGTCCGGAATGCGCGAAGCGCCAGGAGAGACATATCTCGAAGGTCTTCCGCGAATTGCCTCGGATTCTTTCGAGGCCGCCCCGGATTCAATTTCCGAATTCACTCCACACGCTTTCGAAATCGCCTATCTGCAATACACATCGGGTTCCACCTCGGCCCCGAAGGGCGTCATCATCACGCATCGGATGATGCTCCAGCAGTGCGCGGAACTGGCGTACACCTGGGGCATCGACACCGACAGCACGGTGGTCTCCTGGCTGCCGCATTTCCATGACTTCGGCCAGGTCAGCGGCGTGCTGCTGCCCGTGTACAGCGGCATCCGAGCCGTACTGATGGCACCCGCCACCTTCGTCAAGAATCCGATCCGCTGGCTCGACGCGGTGACCACCTATCGCGGAACGCACAGTGGCTCACCGAATTTCGCGTTCGACCTGTGCGCGGACAAAACCACCCCCGAACAACGAGCCGCGCTCGACCTGAGCTCCTGGCGCATGGTCAGCAATGGCGCCGAGCCGGTGCGCAGGGCGACGCTCGACCGTTTCCAGGAGACATTCCTGCCGCACGGCCTGCCACCCACCGCGGTGACCCCGGGCTACGGATTGGCCGAGGCCACCCTGAAATTGGCCTCGGGCACCTCGGCCGCGCCCTACGTCGCGACCCGTTTCGACAACGAGGCGCTGGGCCGGCGCAAGGTGGTTCCGGGCGGCATGTCGCCCGCGACCGAGCTCGTCGCCTGCGGGACCTCCACGCTGCCCACCGAAATCGCCATCGTCACACCGGAATCCGGCGTGCGGGTGCCGGACGGCGAGATCGGTGAGATCTGGGCCAGCGGCCCGATCGTCGCGCCGGGCTACTGGAACAGGGACGAGGAGAGCGCCGCGGTCTTCCGCGCTCGTATCACCGGGGCCGACGACGGCCGCACGTACCTGCGCACCGGAGACCTGGGCTTCTTCCATCGGGGCGAGCTCTACATCTGCGGTCGTATCAAGAACCTGATGATCGTCAACGGCGTCAACTACTACCTCGAGGATCTCGAGGCCACGGTGGTGAACTGCGACGAATCCCTGCGCGCCGGGGCGGTTCTCGCGTTCGCGGTCGAACGCGCGGGCCAGGAGAGCCTGGTGGTGGCGGCCGAGCCACGAGCCGGCGATCTCGACCCCGAACGTCTGGTCGCGACCGTCCACGACGCCGTCGCACGCACGCACGGCATCGCGCCGAGCGCGATCGTGCTCATCACCGAGGGCACGGTGCCCCGGACCACCAGCGGCAAGCTCCGCCGGCAGCAATGTCGAACCGATTACCTCGCGGGTGCGCTCAGCGAGGTCTACCGATGGGAGGCCGACATGGCTTCGGAAACCAACACTGTCGCCGAAACAAACACCGCCACAACCGAATCCGGCTCGGGGATGCCCTCGATGCGCGCGCTCGTGCAGCAGGGCCTGCTCTCCGCGACCCGGGACTGGTTCGCCGAACACCCGGGCGACCGGGAACTCGACGAGTCCCGCTCGCTCTCCGAACTCGGGCTGGCCTCCCTGGACCAGATGACCCTGCACGAACACCTGGAGTCCTGGTCCGGCAAGCGTTTCCCGCCGGAACTCATGTGGGACGCGACCTCGATCGCGACGATGATCGAGGCGATCGCCGGGCACATCACCGCCGCGGACACCTCGGTGGGGGCACGCTGACATGAGGCTCAAATCCGCCGTCGCCGGCCTACCCTCGCGCACGGTCACCAATGCCGACATCACCGCCCTCATCGCCGAGCACAGCGCGGCCGGATTCACCGGCGATCTCGACGACGCACTGCGCAAGGTGGACTACTACCTCAAGTACGCGGGCTCGGAATCGCGCCAGTGGCTGGACGAGGGCGAGCGTCCCATCGACCTGCTGCGCACGGCCACGAACAAGGCCCTGGAACAGGCCGGGGTCCGGCATCAGGATGTGGATCTGCTGATCTACACCGGCATCGGGCGCGGCTTCATCGAACCGGGCGGGGCCTACCACTCGGCCGCGGCCATCGGCCTGGACAACGCGCACTGCTTCGACATCCTCGACGCCTGTATGAGCTGGACGCGGGCGGTGCAGGTCACCGAATCCCTGTTCCGCACCGGGCAGTACCGCACCGCGCTGATCGTCAACGCGGAGTTCAACCTGCGCTCGGGCGGGGTGGTGTTCCCGCACCTGTTCCACATCCCGAAGGTGGAGGCGCTGGAGTCGATCTTCCCCGCCTACACCCTGGGCGAGGCGGCGACCGCCACCGTTCTCACCGCCGAGGACCACGAGCCGTGGGAGTTCCGCTTCGCCTCGCGGCCCGATCTGGCGCCGCTGTGCAACGTGACCCTCGAGGGTTACGAGGGCTTCTGCGATCCGTCGGACAAGCTGGCCGCGAACGGCGTCGGGTTCTTCACCTCCTTCGGCTTCGAGATGCACGAGCACGCCGAGGACGGGTTCACGGTGTTCGAGCGGCTCGACCCGCCGGTCGACGAGGTGAAGGCGCTGTTCACGCACGCCTCCAGCAAGCGCTACTGGCAGGGCATGGCGGACAAGGTCGGGCTGGGCTCGGCCATCCACCATGTCTTCGACAAGACCGGGAACGTGGTGTCCGCGTCCGTGCCCGCCGCCATCGCCTCCGCGCTCGAGCAGGACCTGGTGCGCCCCGGCGACCGGGCCGTCGGCTGGGTCGGCAGCGCCGGAATGTCTTTCGGCGCTTTCACTTTCGTTTTCTGACGCGCGATCGGATCAGGTGGTTTCCAGTGTTCAGACATCTAGCCAAGGCCACCGCGTACACCGCGCTGGGGGCGGCCGAGTACTCGGTGGGATCGATCCTGCGCAAGAGCACCGGCGCCGAGCAGCGGCGGGCCGACGCCATCCTGGCGTTCCTGCTCCGCATGGGCCCCATCTACATCAAGATGGGCCAGATCGCCGCCACCCGGTCGGATCTGCTGCCGCCGTCCTGGGTCGACACCCTGCGGGTGCTGCAGGATCAGGCCCCGCACATGGGCCCGGCCGAATCACGCGCGGCGCTGGAGCGGGAGTTGGGCGGACCGCTCGAATCCACGTTCCGCTCCATCGATCTCGTCCCGATCGCCAGCGCCTCGGTGGCGCAGGTGCACATCGGCGAGCTGCCCGACGGGCGCAAGGTCGCGGTGAAGCTGGTCAAGAACACCGTGCCCGAGCAGATCGACCAGAGCCTGACCGCCATCGGCTCGCTGGTGAAGCTGGTGGACCGGGCCACCCCGCAGGTGCGCGACCTCGGCCTGCCCGATCGCTTCGCCGAGGTGGCGCGGCTGCTGCGCCCCCAGGCCGACATGACCTACGAGGCCCGCCAGCAGCAGCGCATCCACAAGAACTTCAAGTCCCATCCCTACGTGCTGGTGCCGTCGGTGATTCCGGAGCTGGTCACCCGGCGCATGCTGGTGATGGAATTCATGGAGGGCATCCCCGGAAAGCTCTCGCGCACGGTCGATTTCCCCGGAGATCAGCTCGCGCGGCGGCTGCAGGACGTCATCTACACCATGCTCTACATGCACGGCGTCTGCCACGGCGACCCGCATCCGGGCAATGTGCTGTTCACCCCCGACGGCAAGCTCGTGCTGCTGGACTACGGCGTCACCGTCGAGCTGACCGAGGACGAGAAGTGGGGGCTGTCGTCGTTCTACTACGCCTGCACCCGCAAGGAATGGGACATCGCGATCGACCGCTTCACGCGGTACTTCGTGATCGCCGGGGACAAGCTGGAACGCGAACGCGCGGCCTACGACGCGCAGATGGCCGAGGTGCTCAAGTTCCACTTCGACGTCAGCTCCAGCCAGTGGTCCACCATCTCGTACTTCAACGACGTGAACGCGATTCTGCGCCAGTATGATTCGCGGTACACGACGAACTTCACGAAGGTCGAGCTGGTCTTCCTGTCGTGCGAGGGCTTCGCGACCCAGATCGATCCGACGATCGACATCTGGGCCAACGCCCGCAAGTTCACCGACCGCTATTCGCCCTACATGAACGCGGAGGTGGAGCGGCGCTTCGCGGTCGACTTCGGGCGGCAGATGCCGGCTTCGCTGGAACTGCGTGACCGCGCTCGCGATACGCTCGTCGCTCCGACCCATATCGACCGGTACTTCTTCCCCAGCGGTTTCCCGGTATTCGTGTCCGAGGCCGCCGGCGGCAGTGTCACCGACTACGACGGCAACCAGTACATCGATCTGTCCGGCGGGTACGGCCCGCATCTGCTCGGCTACGCGCACCCGGCGATCAACACGGCCATCACCGAGGGCACGGCCCGCGGGCTGGTCAACGGCATCGGCAATCGCGCGGAGATCGAACTGGCCGAACTGCTCGTGGACGCGTTCCCGGCGGCGGACAAAGCGCTGCTGTGCAATTCGGGCACCGAGGCCATCCAGTTCGCCATCCGCATGGCCCGCGGGTACCGGCGCAAGACCATGGTCGCCAAGTTCGAGGGCCACTATCACGGCTTCTCCGATCAGGGCATGGTGAGCTCCTGGTTCCGGTTCGCCGGCGACAAGGACCGGCCCGACCCGGTGGCCGGATCGCAGGGCGTCGATCCCGGCGCGGTGGCCAATACCGTTGTGCTGCAATACGGCGACATCGCCGGGCTGGCGCGGCTGCGCGAGCACGCGGACGAGCTGGCCTGCGTCCTGCTCGAGCCCATGCCCACCTCGGTGGTCGCCCTGCACCGGGACTTCCTGGTCGAATTGCGGCGGCTGTGCACCGAACTCGGCATTCCGCTGATCTTCGACGAGGTGGTCTCCGGGTTCCGCGTCGCCTACGGCGGGGTGCAGGTCATGGCCGACATCCACCCCGACATCACCTGTCTGGGCAAGGTTATCGGCGGCGGGCTGCCGTGTGGCGCGGTGATCGGCGAGGCCCGCTTCATCGACATGGCCAAGAGCTCGCAGGATCCGTACTACGACTACGAGAACAAGGTTTTCGCGGGCGGCACGCTCAGCGGGAACTCGCTCACCTGCGCGGCCGGTCTCGGCGCGCTGCGGTACCTGCGCGACAACCAGCACATCTACACCACGCTGGAGGAGAACACGCAGCGGCTGGCGGACATGATGCGCGAGGCGGCCGGTCAGCGTGAGGTCGCGTGCCGGATCAACGCCCGCAACTCCATCTTCTCGCTCAATTTCAGTCACCGCGAGGCGGGGCTGTACCGGGAACGCATGGCGGGCAGCAACTTCAAGGCCACGATCGCGCTGGCGTACTACATGCGCAAGCACCAGGTCTATCTGCCGGAACTGCACAGCTTCCTGATCAGCGCCGCGCACACCATCGAAGACCTCGACCAGGTGGCGCACGCGTTCGAGAAGAGCCTCGACGAGATGCTCGCCGACCAGCTCTTCGTGGTCTGACCCGCAGCACCGCCCTTCTTCACCCGAATTTCGAAGGAACGCAATGAACTTCATGGTCAGAGAACGCGAGACGACGGAGCGTTTCCTACCCGGGCTCGACGCCAAGCTCGCCGGCATGCCGCTGGAGCTGCTGGAGTCCGCCGACACCCCGACCCTGGCGCTGTTCCGCGACGCGGGCGGCACCGGACTGCTCATCGCCGCCGAACGCGGCGGCAGCGGCGCGAATCTGGTCGACGCCGTCCGGGTGCACCGGGCGCTCGGCGCACGGTCGCCCTCGCTGGCCATCGCGGTGAACATGCACTCGTGCACGGTCGCCGCCATGCCGCCGGGACCGGCCGGCGACATGATGCTGGACATGGTCGCCCAGGCGCGGCTGTACCTGGCTTCGGCCTTCGCCGAGGGGATTCCGGGCGCGAGTGTCGTCACCCCGAAGCTGCACGGCGAGCGCGTCGCGGGCGGCTGGAAGATCAGCGGCAGCAAGAAGCCGTGCAGCCTGTCCAAGTCGATGGACATCCTGACCGCGAGCGTGCGGCTGCGACCGGACGGCGAAGACGCGGATCAGCTCGCGCTGGCCGTCATTCCCGCGGCCTCCCCCGGCCTCGAGGTGCGACCGCTGCCCGGCACCGCGATCTTCCCCGGCTCGGAGACCCACGAGGTGCTGCTCACCGACGTCGAGGTCGCCGACGAGGCGATCTCGTTCTTCGGCACCTCCGACGACACCCTCAACGACGCACTCGGCGCGGCCTGGCTGACCTTCAGCGTGCTCGTCTCGGCCTGCTACCTGGGCATGGCCAGCGGCCTGGTGGAGCGGGTGCTCGACGGCCGCAAGGGCACCGCGGCCGAGCGCATGACCATGGTCGGCGATCTGGACACCGCCATGGCGGCCGTCGAAGCCATCGCGGCCGAAATCGCCGGGGGCGCCGTCGATCCCGTCACGGTGGCGCGGGCGCTGCACCTGCGCTTCGCCACCCAGCGGGTCATCGAGCGCACCTCCGGGCTGGCGACCGAACTGCTCGGCGGCATCGCCTTCATGACCGGTGACTCCGCGCAGCTCTACACCGGTTGCCGGGCGCTGGCCTTCCATCCGCCGTCGCGCCTGAACATCGCCGAGCCGCTGGACCGGTTCGTGGCCGGCGAGCCGCTGATCGTCGCCTGACCGGCAGTGCCGCAGCACAGGATTCGAGGTTCACACCCCATGACCATCGACGTCGGGAACGCGGTCGTCCAGATCGGGCGCGGCCCCACCGGCACCGCACTGGCCCGGCAGCTGCTGCCGGGAATGCCGCCCGGATCCCGCTATGTCGTCATCGATCGGGATCCGGCGTCGCCGCGCCTGGCGTTCGGTTCGCCGGAGCCGACGCATCTGATCAACACGCGCGCCGCGAAATCCAGTTTGAACCTGGGAGATCCGGACGAGTACGAGCGCTGGGTCACCGAACAGGCCGCGGCGGCGGGCGAATCGGTCACCGAGTTCCCGGCCAGGTACTGGTTCGGGCGCTATGTGCGCGACATGTTCGACCAGGCCGTGAAGGAGGCGACGGCGGCCGGGGTCACGGTCGACGTCGTCACCGACGAGGTGATCGGCGTGCGCCCGGGCTCGGGCGTGCGCTGGCAGGTGGAATGCGCGGGCGGGCAAATCTTCCCGGCCGACCGGGTGGTCGTCGGGATCGGGATGCTGCCGCAGCCGGAGCCGTACCCCGAGATCATGGGTGCGGCCGGATATTTCACCGATCCATGGCAGCTTCCGGAGATCGCGCCCGATGCCCGGGTCGCGGTGCTGGGCACCCGGCTCACGGCGGTCGACACCGCGCTGACCCTGGCCGCGCGCGGGCACACCGGCCCGGTGCTGCTCGCCTCGCGATCGGGCCGCCTGCCCCGGTTGCGTGGTTCGGAGAGCACCGCGCCCATTCCGCACATCGAAGCGTGCCTGGGCCGGGCCGCGGCGACGGGCGCGTTGCGGCTCGAGGATTTCGGGCGCGCGCTGATGGCCGACATCGAGGCCGCATCCGCCGAACCGGTGGACTGGAACGAGGTACGCGACGGCGGCCCGACCACCCGCGAACTGCTGGCCCGGGAGCTGGCCGAGGTCGACGCCGGCATCGAACGCGGCTGGCAGCGGATCGTGAACGGGGCCTCCCCCACGCTGCTGCCCGCCTGGCAGCTCCTGGTCGAACCGGATCGGGCGGAGTTCTTCGAGAAATGGCTCACGCCGCTGCTGGTGCACGGCGCGCCCATTCCGGCCGAGACCGCCCGCCGGCTGGTCGCTGCCATGGACGCCGGGCGGCTGCGGGTGGCCGACGGGCTGCGCGAGGTCCGGCACACCGATGACGGCTTCGCGATACACCACGGCGGCACAATCGAATTCGCCGACGTCGTGATCAACGCGACCGGCGCGGGCACCGACGTCGCGGCGCTGCGGACCCAGCCGCTGCTGGCCGGGCTGCTCGACGCCGGACTGCTCAGCGCGCACCCGCTGGGCGGCGTGCACGTGAACGTCTCGACCTTCGAGGCGCTCGACGCCGCCGGGAACCCGGTACCCGGCCTGCACATCCTCGGCGACCTGATCCGGGGCGCGGTACTCGTGACCAACGACGTCATCGCGCTGTCCTTCCAAGCTGTGCTGCTCGCCACCGCCCTGCGCACGAACGACGAAGAAGGAGTGCGACTGTCATGACCACGACGCCGGCGCGGGCCAAGGGCCCGGTTCTCGCGGTGCTCTGCCTGTGCGTCATCGCGATCTACATGGACGCGATGATCGTCAATCTCGCCCTGCCCAGCCTGGTGCGCGAATTGGGTTCCAGCACCAGCGGATTGCAGTGGATCGTGGACGCCTACGCGCTCACGTTCGCGGCCCTGGTGCTGGTGGCGGGCAGCCTGGGCGACCGATTCGGCCGCCGCGGCATCCTGCTCGCCGGGCTGGTGGTGTTCACCGTCGCGACCGGGGCGGGCGCGCTGTGCGACAGCACCGCGCAGCTGATCGCGGCGCGCACGGTGATGGGCGTCGGCGCGGCCATGATCTACCCGTCGACGCTGTCGATCCTCACCACCGTGTTCGTCGAGCGCAAGGAGCGCGCGGCGGCGATCGGGGTGTGGGGCGCGGTATCGGGCATCGGCGTGGTGCTCGGCCCGATCGTGGGCGGGCTGCTGCTGGACCACTTCTGGTGGGGCAGTGTGTTCGTCGTCGTGGTGCCCGTCGGCGTGGTGTGCCTGGTGCTGGTCGCGCTGCTGGTGCCCGATTCCCGGGATCCGCAGGGCCGCGGGCTCGATCTGCCCGGTCTGGCGCTGTCCACGGCCGGACTCGGCGTGCTGGTCTACACGATCATCGAAGCGCCGGAACAGGGTTGGCTCTCCGGGCGCACGCTGCTCGGTTTCGCCGCCGCGGTGCTGCTGCTGGCCGGACTGGTCTGGCGCGAACTGACGGCCCGCGCACCGATGCTCGACGTGCGGCTGTTCGCCAATCTCCGGTTCTCGGCGGCCTGCGGCATCATCACCATCACGTTCTTCACGCTGAACGGCTTCACCTTCCTGGTGACGCAGTACTTCCAGTTCCTCAAGTCGTACACCCCGCTGGGTGCGGGCGTACGGCTCATCCCGGTGGCCGTGGCGATCATCATCGGCTCGGTGCTCGGCGGCAAGCTGACCGTCAAGCTCGGTACCCGCGCCGTGGTCACGGCCGGACTGATCCTGATGGGAATCGCCTACGCCTGGTTCTCCTTCGACGACGCGGCGACCGGCTACCCGATCATCGCGGCGCAGATGGTGGTGATCGGGCTCGGCATCGGCGCGGTGGCCATCCCGGCCACCGAATCGATCATGGGCGTGGTGCCGGCCGCCAAGGCCGGCGTCGGTTCCGCCATGAACGACGCCACCCGGCTGCTCGGCGGTGCGCTGGGCATCGCGGTGGTCGGCAGCGTGCACCACTCGCTCTACACCGGCCAACTGCCCGACGGGAGCGTGAACGGTGTTCCCGCAACGGTGCTGGAGGCCGCGCGGGATTCCGTCGGCGCGGCCCTGCAACAGGCCGCCGGGCTGGGCCGGACCGAAGCAGCCTCGGCACTGCGCACCGCCGTGCAGGACGCTTTCGTGCACGGCTTCCAGATCACCTGCCTGGTGGTGACCGCGGTGTGCGCCGTGGCCGCGGTGATCGCCGCCGCGCTGCTGCCCGCCACACCACCGCCACCGCCGGTGACCTCCGACGACCCCGAAATCGATCTGACGGATGCCAACCGGCCATGAGCCGCACACACTCCGCGAAGGGTGAACGACTGTGACTACCGCCGAGAAGACAGACGACCGCTGGCTGCTCTACAGCACCTGTGACGAGGACTCCCGCTCCGAGATGCGGGCGCTGGACATCACCGCGAACGACGATGTGCTCGCGGTGACCGGCAGCGGCTGCCGGGCCCTGAGCCTGGTGGTGAACAATCCGCACACCGTCACCTCCATCGACAGCTCGCCCGGGCAGACCTATCTGCTCGAACTCAAACTGGCCGCCATCCGGCACTTCTCCTACGACACCCTGCTGGAATTCCTCGGGGTGGACGAATCCACCAGCCGGTGGCGGCTTTTCAAGGAACTCGAGCCGGACCTGTCCCCCGAGGCGGTCGCCTACTTCACGCGCTACCGCAAGGCCATCGTGGGCGGGGTGCTGCTGGCGGGCCGGCACGAACAGCTCTACGTGCGCCTGGTGGCCCCGGCGATGCGGGTGCTGTACGGGCGGGCCATGCGCGATCTGTTCGCCGCCCCCGACCTCGAGACCCAGCGCCGCATCTATCGCAAGCGCGTCGACGGGGTGCTGTGGCGCAACATGATTCGCCACGGCTTCACCGAGCGCACGCTCAAGGCGGTGCTCAACGACGACTCCTACAACGTCGTCACCGACGAGAAGTCGTGCGGCGACTATGTATTGGAGCGGCTCGACCACACCTTCGAGAACCATCTCGCCGGCGAGAACGATTGGGTGTCGTTCATGTTCCACGGCCGCTATCCGCGCCGGGATGTGCTGCCGCACTACCTGCTTCGCGAGAACGTCGAGGCCATCCGGACGGCCACCACCAAGGTGAACGTCGTGCGCGGCGATCTCATGGACCGGCTGCGCGCACTGCCGGACGGGTCGATCGACAAGTTCTCGCTCTCGGATGTGACCAGCTGCATCGACCGCGAGCAGTTCGCCACCCTGATGAAGGAGGTGGTGCGGGTGGCACGGCCGGGTGCGCGAATCTGCTACCGCAACTTCCTGTCCCGGCACACCCCGGCGCCGGATCTGCTCCAGTCGCTGCACCGCGAGGACGAGCTGTGCGCGCAGCTGTACTTCGACGACTACGCCTTCGTGTACCAGTTCGAGATCTTCACCGTCGGCGCGGATCACCGGTAGCGGCGGGACGATGATGAAGCGGTCACTGGACTGGATCGACGGCGTCGTGCACGCCGTCGACCAGCGGGCGCTGCCCGGCGAATACCGGATCGTGCAGCTGCGCACGGTCGACGAGGTGATCGCCGCGGTCCGCACCCTCACCATTCGCGGCGCCCCGGCGATCGGGGCGGCCGGGGCGCTCGCGGTGGCGCTGTCCGCACGCGCCCACGGGTCCGACGTGGCGGCGGTGGCCGCCGACGCCCGGCGCATCGCCGCCGCCCGGCCCACGGCCGTGAATCTGGCGTGGGCCGTGCGGCGGGTGGCGGAGCACCTGGAGCGGGGGCCCGGCGCGGTGCTACAGGAGGCCCTGGCACTGCTCGACGAGGACGAGCGCGTGAACCGGACCATGGCCGTGCGCGCGGCCGATGAAGTACTGAAACTGACTCGCGGGCAACGGCTTCGGGTGCTGACGCACTGCAACACCGGACGCCTGGCGACCGTGGCGGGCGGAACCGCGCTCGGCACGATCATAGAACTCGCCCAGCGCGGCCGGCTCGAATCGGTGCTGGCCGGCGAGACCCGGCCGCTACTGCAGGGGTCGCGGCTCACCGCGTGGGAGCTCGCCGAAGCCGATATCCCGCACCGCGTCTGCGTGGATTCGGCGGGCCCCACCGCCGTCGCCGCGGGCATGATCGACTGTGTGCTGGTCGGCGCCGATCGGATCACCGCGCACGGCGATGTCGCCAACAAGATCGGCACCTACCCGCTCGCCCTGGCCGCCGCACGCGCCGGGATTCCGTTCCTGGTGGTCGCGCCGGAGTCCACCGTCGATGAAACCCTCAGCGACGGCGGCGATATCGTGATCGAGGAGCGGGCCGCCGCGGAGGTCACGTCCCTGGCGGGCCGCCAGATCGCCCCGACGGGCACAGACGCCTTCAACCCGGCTTTCGACGTCACCCCGCGCGATCTGGTCACCGCCGTGGTGACCGAGAACAGAACACTGTGGCCCGCACTGGGTTTCGGACTGCCACGAGCCGCGGGCGAGCTGTACCGGCGCGGGTGGATGGACGGCACCTCCGGCAATCTCTCGGTGCGCCTGCCGGGCGCGGCGGGCCGGGCCGTCATCACCGGCAGCGGACTGAGCAAGGGCGCGCTCACCGCCCGGGACCTGGTCCACATCGATGTCGAGACCGCCGCCGCGGTCTCGGATCGGGGTCCGCGGCCCTCGGCAGAGGCATCCCTGCACGCCGCGCTGTACCGGGCGCTGCCCGACTGCGGCGCGGTAGTGCACGCGCATCCGCCGCACGCGACCCTGGTGGCCGGGCTGTCGTACGGGCCGCGGGTGGACTTCGAGAACTTCGAGATCATCAAGGGTTTCGGGCCCCGCCGCCCGGGACCGTTCGAAGTCCCCATCCTCACCAATCACGACGACGTGCCGCGCATCGCCGCCGATCTGGCCGGGACCCTGCACCCGGACGCCCCGCCCGCCTTCCTGATCCGGCGGCACGGCGCGACCGTGTGGGGTCCGGATCTGGAGACGGCCCGCAACCGGATGGAGTGCCTGGAATTGCTGTGCGAACTACACCTACGGACGAGGGAGCGAAGGCCATGACGATCGTGCAGGTGATGCCGGAGGACGACCGCGACTCCGTGCTCGAACGGACCACCGACCCGGCGGTGATCGCCGGACTGCTCGCGCCGTACGGAATCACGCTGCGGCAGTGGCAGACCCGCGAACTCGCGGCGGACGCCGGGCAGGAAGAAGTCATCGCCGCCTATCGCACCGAAATCGACGAGGTCTGCGCCGCGGGCGGCTATCGGCTCGTCGACGTGGTGCGGATGGTGCCCGACCCGGACAGTGCGCAGTGGCGCGAGCAGGCGGTCGCGGCGCGGGCGAAATTCCTGAACGAGCACCGCCACGCCGAGGACGAGGTGCGCTTCTTCGTCGAAGGCCGCGGCTGTTTCTACCTCCATCTCGGCGACAAGGTCTACGCCGTCGTCTGCGAGCGCGGTGACCTGATCTCCGTGCCCGCCGGCACCACGCACTGGTTCGACATGGGTGCGAGCCCGGAGTTCTGCGCCATTCGCTTCTTCGAGCGCGAAGACGGCTGGATCGGGGACTTCACCGGGGACGAGATCGGCAGCCGCATGCCGAATTTGGACGAACTGCTCGCGTAATCCGCACTCTAACCGCAGGAGTCGCCATGCCACAGCACGTCATTCATTCACGGGCGGGGCGGATCACCCTGGCCGCCGCCGTCGTCGGCGGAATCGCCGCCGGGATCACCGGGTGCGGGTCGGACACCACCGAAAGTCCTGCGACCACGACCGTCAGCAGCACGGCCGCGCCGACGACCACGACCACGACCACATCGTCGGCCGCGCCCGTGACGCCGCCGGCCTCCATCCCGGCGACGGAGGCCGAGCCGATCCCCCCGGCGCCCGAACCACAGACGGTCGCGCCCCAGGTTCCGACCGTCGTGCCGGCGCCGCGGAACCAACCCGCGACCCCGGAGAAACCCGCGCCGCAGCCGCCCAAGGCCGAACCGCCCGCCCTGCCCGATCCGGGGTTCGAACCGCGGGCCGGCTACTGATCGACCGGAGGTCCTGTTCCGGTGCACTCGACAAGGAAGAGCATGACGAATTCGACCCTCCCCGGTGTGCTGACCGCCACCGCCCTCACCCTGGCCCTGCTGTCCGCACCCGCGCCGCTCGCCACGGCGGCGCCCGCGGACGGCGGGAAATCCGTTGTGGTCCTCGGTGATTCGTTCACCGCGAACGGCGATATCGCCGCCGCACTGGAGAACACCGCGCCCGGCGCGCAGCCCGACTGCTCGCACGGTCCCACCTCCTGGCCCACCCAGCTGGCGCAGGGCATGGGGCTGTGGGGCACAAACGATTTCATCGACGCGTCCTGCCGCGGCGCGACGCTGGTGAGCGGACCCGGCTACACCCTGGTGCACGAGGCGCGCACGGTCGACGCGCAGGGCGCGTTCGGGCCGCGCACCGAGGCCGTGCTGATCCAGACCGGACTCAACGACTCCTGGGGCGACAACCAGGTGAAGCTGCGCCAGACCCTGCTCAACTGCGTGCTCGACGTGATCCGCGGGTGCGGGCCCGAAGCCGCCGCCGAAGGCCGCGCGACCGACTACCGCGGACTCACCACGGACGAGTACGTGAAGCGGGTCAAGCCCGTCGTGGACTACGTCCGCTACTACGCGCCCAACGCCCGGATCATCTTCGTCGGCTATCCGGAGATGAACGCACCGGGCTCGCAGACCTGGTGCATCAACGTGCTCGGCGTCGGCCAGATCGTGCAGCAGCGCGCGGGTTCGGCGATCGAACTGTGGAATCGGGTGGACACCGCCCAGCGCGAGGGCGCCCGTCAGCTCGGTGTCGAATTCTTCGACGCCCGGGCCGTCACCGCGGGCCACGGCCTGTGCACGGCCGAACCCTGGCTGGCCGGAATCCTCGACCCCGCCAGCGAGTTCATGGGCACGCCCGTGCATCCGTCCACGCGCGGTGACGCGGTGGTCGCGACCGCGCTCCAGAAGATGATCGCGGGCTGAGCATGAGCGGCGAGAGCACCGCCACCCGGCCGCACGCCCCGCCCGAGACCGGCCGCGCGCGCCCGTCGCTGCCGTCGCTCACCGGGGCACGGTGGTGGGCGGCGTTCGCGGTGTTCGTCCTGCACGCGCTGGTGTTCCTGCCGGTGTACCCCTTCCAGAAGTCCGAGCTGTTCCGGCAACTGCACCAGGTGATCCCGATGCAGCTGGGCGCGGCCGGGGTCACGTTCTTCTTCGTGCTGTCCGGGTTCATCATCTACTGGTCGTTCACGCCGGGCAGCTCGGTGCCGAGGTTCTACTGGCGGCGCGTGCTCAAGATCTATCCGACGCATCTGGCCGCGGCCGCGGTGTTCATTCTCGCCGCGTCCGTGCCGCTGCACCGCGCGGTGGTCTGGGTGCCGAACCTGCTGCTGGTGCACACCTGGGTGCCGAAGTGGACCACCGTCGGCGGGCTCAATGTCCCGGCGTGGTCGCTGGGCTCGGAAATGCTTTTCTACCTGTGCTTTCCGCTGCTGCTGCCGCTGATTCTGCGGATCGGCAGCGCGCGGCTGTGGTGGTGGGTGGGCGGGTTGCTGGCGTTCATCCTCGTGCTGCACACGGTCTACTACCTCGGGACGCCCGGTCCCAAGGGCATCGAGAACGCTTTCGCCCCGCGCCTGGTTCCGGTCGAGGATTCGCCGTACTACGAACTGCACGCCTCGCAGGCCTGGTTCCGGCAGGCGGATATCCCGGTGCCGCAGGCATACTGGCTGAGTTACTACTTCCCGCTGTCGCGGCTGCCGGAGTTCTTCCTCGGTGTGCTGGCGGGCCGGCTGGTGCTCGAAGGGCGCTGGCGGCTGACCGACATCCGGCTGCCGCTGCTCGCACTCGTGATCGCGTATCTCGCGACCTGGGTGGTGCCGGTGAACTACAAGATGTCGGCGCTGCTGATCGGGCCCATGGTGGCGGTCGTGGCGACGCTGGCCGCCCGGGATCTGGCCGGGGCCGGCGGGCTCAACTCGACGCGCACCATGGTGTGGTTCGGGAAGATCTCCTACGCCTTCTATCTGATCCAGTTCCCGGTGATGGTGCTGATCACCCGATGGTTCATCGGCGGAAAGCAATTCGGCGTCCTGGGCTGGCTGGGATTCGCCGCGCTGAGCCTGGCTACCTCGACGGCCGCGGCGGCGCTGATCTTCCACTGGCTCGACGAGCCCCTCATGCGCGCCTTCGCCGGACGGCGCACCCGCGCACGTGGCGCACCGGCCGCGGTGAAAACCCAAGCGACACTTCCATGAACGCGCCCACCGACAGTTCGGAGAAACCATGACGCTCAGTGCATCGCTCGGTCGCCCCGAGGAAATCGCCCTGCCCGGCGCCCGCGTTCGCTACTACGACGCCGGATCCGGCGCACCCGTGGTGTTCGTCCACGGGCTGCTGGTCAACGCCAACCTCTGGCGAAAAGTGGTGCCGGACATCGTGGCGGCCGGATATCGCTGCCTGACCCCGGATTGGCCGCTCGGCGCGCATTCGATTCCGGTCCCCGAGGCCGACCTGACCCCGACCGGACTGGCCGATCTGATGGCGGCCTTCCTCGAGCGGCTCGACCTCGACGACGTCACGCTGGTGGCCAACGACACCGGCGGCGCGATCACGCAGGTGCTGCTCAGCCGCAGCACCGAGCGGATCGGGCGGGTCGTGCTCGCCTCGGTGGACTGCTACGAACGGTTCCTGCCGCCGCCGTTCAACGTGCTGCCGCCGCTGGCCCGGATCCCGGGCTCCATCCGGCCGCTGACCGAGTTGCTGCGCATCCGCGCGCTGCATCCGCTGCCGGTGGCGCTGGGCTGGGTGGCCAAACACCAGGTGCCGTACGAGATCGTCGACAGTTACCTGCTGCCCAGCCGCAATTCGGCGGCCATCCGGGCGGACCTGCGGCGATTCCTGCGGACCGCCGACCGCAAGTACACCCTCGACGCGGCCACCCGGTACGACAAGATCGACATCCCGGTGCTGCTGGCGTGGGCGCGCGAGGACAAGTTGTTCCCGGTGCGGCTGGCCGAGCGCCTGGCCGCGGACCTGCCGAACGCGACGCTGAAACTGATCGACGACTCCTATACCGCCAGTCCGGAGGATCAGCCCGAGTTGCTGACCCGGATGATCTTGGAGTTCACTCGACTGCATGACCAGTAGCCACGAAAAGCGTTCTCTCACTACACGACTCGCATTGGAACGGGCCGCTCGTCAGCTGTTCGCGGAACACGGCTTCTCCGCCGTGTCCGCGGATCAGATCGTCGCCCTGGCCGGCGTCACCCGCGGCGCGCTGCAATACCAGTACGGCGACAAGCGCGGATTGTTCCTGGTGGTACTCGAACAGTTGGAACGGGAGAACAGCGAGGAGATAGGCGCGGCGACCGCCGCGGCGAACTCGGAAGATCCGATCGTCCTGATCGAGGTCGCCCTGCGGACGTTCCTGACCATCTGCCTGCGGCCGGAGATGGTGCGGATCGCGCTCGCGGACGGGCCGGCGGTGCTGGGCAGACAGGCGTGGCGGGAGTTCGAGATCCGGCACGGTCTGGGCCTGGTGGTTCCGCCACTGGAAGCCGCACGGGCGGCGGGGAGCCTGACCGATATCGACATCCCCGTCCTGGCACAACTGCTGCTCAGCGCGATCACCGAAGCGGGACTGATCGTGGCGAGCGCCCCCGATCCGGTCCCGGCCGCCGACCGCGCGCTGCACGCGCTGATGGCGATCGTGTCCGGGGTCGTCGGCGGGGCGAGCGAGTCCCGCGGAGCCAACGGCGCGGCGGAGCCGATGCGGTAGCGCCCGGCGTATGCCGGAATGCGCCGCCCGCCAACGTATTTCGACTGCATTCCGGCATATGAGTTTTCCGCTGCGGAGGTTTCACAGTGTTTTTCGACGGCGCGGGCGGCCGCATGAACTACCGAATCTGGCGTTGCGACGGCGATCCCGCCGCGGTGATGGTCTTCCTGCACGGCATCGGGCAGTCGAGCGCCCTGTACCACCGATACGCGCGGGCGATGAACCACGGCGGCATCGAGGTCTGGGGGCTCGACCATCCCGGGCACGGGCTGAGCGAGGGCGAACCGAACACGATGCCGCCGATCCCGGTGCTGGTCGCCAATGCCGAACTGTTTCTGGGCATGGCGCATACGGCTCGTCCGGACACGCCGCTGGTGCTGGCCGGGCACTCCCTCGGGGCGGGGGTGGCGCTGCTCGCCACGCACGCGGGCGGGGATGCGGCCCGGCAGCTGTGCGCCCTCGCACTCACCGGCACACCGTCCCGCGACGTGATCATGGAATTACCCGCCCCACGCGTGCCCACCCTGCTGCTACACGGGGCGGACGACCGCATCGCCCCCATGGAGCCGGTGCGCCGCTGGGCCTCCCGCTCGCACGGCACCCGGTTCCACGAGTTCCCCGACGCAGGCCACGACCTGCTGCACGAACCGGTACATCGCGAGATCCAGTCGCTGATAACCGATTTCGTGCACCAGCGGCTTGTCGACCTCCAGCGACGGCGACCCCGGCCGCTGACGGCCGCCCCGGGCCTCCGCCCGCAGCCCCACACCGAGTTGACCGTTCCGCTGACGACACCGCGCAGCCGCCAACCGCGCTGACCCGGGTCGCGGGTCTCGTCGTCGCCCGCGCGGGGCGACGGCCGCGGAGGCCAACCGCGACCGCGTGCGCAGCGCGATCTTCCGTGGCCACACCGCCGGCTCGGAGCACCTGGCAATAACAGACGCCAGTGTCACAACCGGATTAGGCCGAGGAAGTCCGCGGAGCCATCGGCCGGGCCAGATAATGTCGCCCCGGCCACTTTTACCGATACACCCGCGCCGCGGTGCTGTGTCCTGGCGGGATTGCCGCCCTCTCGCGCAGCACCAACTCGCACGATTGGGTCGGCCTCGGAGGTTGATGATCAGCACGACCGGGCTGTCTGCGCCGACTTCTGTTCCGACAAGACTCCGCGACGATCCTTCGTGCGGAGTGCATGTCCGGTCGCCAGGTCGTTCATGACTCGTCGCAAGTGCCCGCATCCCCGTGGGTGCGGGCACTCGCGACGTGGTCAGTGCCAGAAGCCCCGGCGGGGTTTGGGCACCGGAGGTGCGGCCAGTTCCGTTCGCAGGGTTCGGATTTCGCCGATCGCCGCGGTCACTGCTTTGGCATCGGTGTCGGTGATCGCCGCTGCCAGGCGGTGCAGGGCGCTCACCAGGTCGGCGGGGGCACCGGCGGAGGCCAGCTCATCGGCCAGGTTCGTCGCGGCCGTGGCGTCCGGAGTTTCCAGGAGGGCGCGCAGGCGATCCAGGAACGGGAGGACGACATCGAGTTGGGGCGTGGCTTCCGAGGACGCCGGGGCGAAGCTCTTGCGGGCGCGGCGGCGGGCGAACATCGGGGCCGAGCCCGGTGCCGGGCGGGGCATTCCGGCCGGGGACCCCCACGGGGCGGAGGGCTGCGGGGGCGGCGGAGCACCGGCCGGGTTCATGGGGCGCGGCGCGGACATGGGGGCGGGGATCGGCGGCGGGGGGCCCGCCGGAGCCGGGGAGCCGGGAGCGAAGGCGGGCGCCCCGCCGTAGGCGGAATCGGAAGCCGCCTCGTATGCGTGGGCGGGCATGGGAGCGCCGACGCCGCGCATGAAGCTGGGCTTGTCTACGTCGTCATCCTCCATCCCCCAGCCGTCGGGCGCCTCGACCGGCTGGACGACCGTGGTGTGATCGCCGGTCGTCTTTCGGCTGTGATCGACGGCGATGAACGCGGTGAAGCGGCTCAATACGCTGTGGGCGAGCGAGAACTCGACGATGTTCGTCGGGGTCACCTCGCCGGTTCCGGCCGCGTAGGCGTCTTCCAGGTCGCGCAGGCGGGCTCGGGCCCAGACCGCGCGGACGGCCTTGTCGTCCGTGCGGACGGGGGTGATCTTCGTCGAGAAGGGTTCGCCCGTAGCCGTTTTCGCGCGGACGATGACATCCCCGGTCGCGTCGCCGACGCTGCCGCCGAGCAGTAGCGGGGAGCCTTCGAACAGATCGCTGTGCGCGGGGGCCGGATCGGTGACGGGGCGGCCGTCGATCTCCACGACGACATCGGTCAGGACGGGCGGGGCGATGCGGCGGTGAATTCCGGTGAGGACCTCGTCGAGGCGATCCTCGGTTTCCACGAGTTCGCAGCGGCCGGCGCCGGTGGCGGCCAGGCGCTGCAGGAATCCCGTGTTGACGGCGCGATCGATGCCGAGGGTGAAGACGCGGGTTCCGTTCAGGCGTGGCCCGATTCGGGCCAGGACGCGGTCCTCGTCGCCGATCTGGCCGTCGGTGACGAGCACGAGAACGCGGTCGCGGCCTTCGTCCGCGTGCAGGAGATCGGCCGATTGCTCGAGCGGTCCGGCGAGCTCGGTGCCGCCGCGGGCCTCGAGTCCCGACAGCCAGCCGACGGCCGCGAATCGATTGCGGTCCAGGGCCGGAACGAGTCCCGTCGCCAGGCCGGTCGGGCGCTCGACGTAGTGGTCGAAGGCCAGGACCGCGAAGCGATCCCGGTCGGTGAGGGTATCGACCACGCGGGCCGCGGCCCGGCGCGCGGCGACCATCTTCCAGCCGTCCATGGAGCCGGAGCGGTCGAGCAGCACGACCACGTCGCGATCGCGGCGGGTGGCGGTCAGCTCGGGCACCAGGGTGACCTGAACGATGTCCTCGGCGATCACCGCCGCGCAGGTGAGTTCGGATTCGGCGGCGAGGGCCAGCCGCAGCACCACGTCGCGGTTCAGCCGCTCGCCGGGGTGCAGGCGGACGACGGTCGTGCCGCCCTCGGACTCGGTGGCCACGGCGTGCAGGCTCGAGCGCACCGTCACCGCACCCAGGCCCGCCGGATCGATGGTGGCGGTCAAAGACAGTGCGACGGGCGAGGATTGGCCCGGCAGCAGGACCGGCGGCGAGATGCGGCTGGCATCGGGCACCGCACCGGTGTCCAGCGCGGTGCCGGCACCGGCCTGAGCGCCGTCCAGCGGCGTGCCGGGGATGTAGCGGGGCGCGACCACCAGCGGGAAGCGCAGGGTGGCTTCGCCGCCGTCCACCGGCAGCGGACCGGTCAGGACCAGGGTGAGCGTGGCTTCCTCGCCCGGCTGCAGATTGCCGACGGTGGTGGTGAAGACGCCGGGGCGCTCCTCCTCGGCGAGCGCGGCCCGATGGCCCACGGAAACCGCCGCGTCGTACGCGTCACGCGCGGCCTGCCGCTCCTGGAGTTCGCCCTCGATGCGGCGGCCGGCCAGATCCGCGGTGAACGAGGTGACGGCGGCGCGGTCCGGTAGCGGGAAGATGTACACCGCCTCGATGCCGGTTCCGAGCGTATTGCGGAACACCTGGCGCACGGTCGTCGTGGCCACCAGGCCGGTGACGGCCGCGTGCACGTCCATGGCCACCAGCGGCAGCCCGCCGTTCGCGCCGTCGGCGGCGCGCAGGACGCCGGTCACGAGTTCGTCGCCGGTGCGCGGTCCGGCGATGCGGGTCAGTTCTTCGTCGATGACGGTGGGAATGGCGGTCATGGCGTGTTCCGTTCTGCGGCAACGATTCCGCGGCGTTCGAGCGTGTGGAGAAGTTCCCGGCCCGCGGCCCGGATGGCGGCCAGATCGGCCGCATCGAGGGTGCGTTCGGGAGTGAACAGGACCGTGCAACCCGGTGCCAGGTGCACGCCGACGGACATCTCGGCCGGCGCCGGGGCGCTGACCGGGGCGCTGTGCAGGTCCGGGGCCTGAGCCCAGAACCGCTTGCGCTGCTTGACTTCATCTAGACGAGCGATCGTCTCGAGCTCGGCGTCGGTGCACCCGAGGAGCCGGCGCTGCGCCTGAGCCAGCGTCTCCCCGTCGGCCTGCAACCGTTTGACCGCGATTACCTGTAGTAGATGCCTCCGCTCGTAGTAAGCCGTCCTTCCCCGTACATCGGCGGGCCGATCGAGTAGTCCGAGCGACCCGTAGTAGCGCAGCATGCGCACGTCCGGCACCTCCCCCACCTTGCCGTTGGGCGCCTCGATGCCGAGGCGTTCCACCGCCGCAGCAGCTTCGGAGGCCAGTTCCGCGATCGTCCACTGCATGATGACACTGTCACATACAGATGAAACAGTGTCAATAAGAATTCGAAGAGAGGATTCATGCAACGCTCCGAGCCCGACACCGACCGGGCCGTTCACCCCGCGCTACACCGTGGTCAGGGGTCAACCGGCGGCGTATCCCGTGCTGCCGCTTCAGCCGACGCTGGGCCGGCCTTCCGGCGCGGTGACCTCCGCCAGCGCCCGCAGCCGCTCGAGCCCCTTCAGGACACTGTCACGATTGCCCGCCGCCTTGATCCACCCCGGCAGACTCGCCAGCATCGCGGTGGTGGAACCCCCGGCCCCGTGCTCCCGCAGCCGCGCCCCGACGAAGGCACCCAACTCCTCGACATGCTCGACGTTGAGCGCCCAGAGCACCCGCCCCGCACACCGCGTCTGCAACCACAGCGGCCGCCCGAAATGCATATCCACGGGCGCGTTCCCCCACATCCGCCCCCAATGCCGGGTCCCGTCCCGCCCCTTGTCCCACTCCCCCATCACCGCGCACCGCGCACACGCGAGCCGCCGCGGTTCATGCGCGGCCCACGTCCCCGCCGCCTCGGTCCCCGGCCACCGCGAGCTCACCGCCCGTCCGCCACACCCCGCGCACACCACCAGAATTCGCTCGGTGAACCCCAGCAGATGCCGCCGCTCGTCGAAATGCCGCCCCACTCCACCCATATCCTCACCATCGCAATCCCCGCCCTCCCCCGCAACAAGAAACAACACTTCGCACCACCCGAATAATCGGTTTCCTCCCCCACCTGCCGGTGCTACCGTCGAAACAGCAACCGCACCAACAACTCCGGAAAGGCGGGAATCATGCTCAGCCACCTATCGACTCAGCGACTCGCCGGCCTGGTCCGGTTGCACACCCTCCACCTGCGCCTTCCCGGCAGCGGTACCTGAGGTCTACCCCGTAGACCCCTCGGGCCGCCCGTGCGAATTCGCAACGGAGCGGCCTTTTTGATTTCCCGATCCCCCGTATCCCAATTGGTAGAGGACGCCGGCTCAGACCCGGTCCAGTGCGAGTTCGAATCCCGCCGGGGGAACAAACAAAATCCACAACGGAAATGCCCGCTGCTGACCGGGCATTTGTGCTCGTGGTCAAAACTCTTGTCCCGAACCACAGAACGGAACGGGTCGGACCAGCCGCGGCCGGGTACGGCGCGACGCCGATCGCGCTAACCCGCACGCGGATACGGACCGACACGAGGAACGATCGGGGCAGCAGGGTCGAGGACGGCGTCGTTCATGCCGGTTCAGCGAGAAGTAGCCACAGATCCCGCCGCGAGAGTCGGCCGCCCGCTTCGGAGTCGATGTCGCTGCCGGTCAACATAGCTCCCTGCTATTAACCTGCCAAGCATGACAACGACTCTCGTGAAGGCCGTACTCGTAGTGGGAGCCGCTGCGGCGCTCACCGTCTCCCCCGCCGGTGCGGAGACCATCGGCATGGCCCCGCACGAGAAGACGCTCGGTGCGCTCATGGTCGGCAACCGGGAGGAGCGCATTACCCGGGTCGCACCGTTGAACATGGTCGGCACCACCCGCGAGGTGTTCGTCGGCAGTGTTGCCTACGGCCGCAACGACACCGACTCCCCGGCGAAGCTGCGGATCGGCTACCACATGGGGTGCGCGGTCGCGTTCACCGGCGATTCCTTCGGAGCGGAGCCGGACATCTACGCGATCAGCCCGGGCGGCGACGCCAACCCGACGAACTTCGGTCCCGTCGCGGAATTGACCCTGGTTCCGGGCACGGTGGAGACCATCAAGATCGCCGAGATCGATATGGAGCCGGGGCAGGTGGCGGAAATGCAGATCGACGACTTCCACATCGTGGTCAATGCCTGCGCGGGGCCCGCGACCTTGCGCCAGTACACGGCCGTTGTCTCCAAAACCACCGGGCGGCTGGCCAGCGCGGTCGTCTACGGCGACAGCACCTGGATGTAGCGATACCCGCGGCCGGGTCCGCCGACGCCGTCACACGGCCGTTCGGTCGGGTATCAGAGCCAGCAATTGGCTTGTGTGCGTGGGGATTTCGACGTCGGACAAGCCTCCGAACAAACCGCGCAACGGCACGACCGTGTCGGCGAGCAGGGCGCCCGCAGAGAGGCCGAGCAACGGAACGGGGGTGTCGAGCTCGGCGGCAGACAGGGCGGATCCGCCGAAGCCGCACAGGATTTCGGCCTGGCAGCGCAGCCGCTCGCGCAGGCCAGAGAGGTCGCCTGCCCTGTCGACCACGCGGTCGATGCTCCAGGTGTCGAGGGCATGTCGATTGTCGTAGGTGGCGTGTTCCCCCGACGCCACGGTCGCCACCGTCGCGATGGTGCCCGCGGTGACGAGGCAGACGTGGGCCAGGATCCGGCCGGCATCCCATTCGCCCGGCGGGGGCGTGTGGAGGTGCGGCGCGTCAGCCGCGGTGGAGGCGGCTTCCAGGAGCAGGTCATAGGCGGTGCGCAACGCCGTGGTGTCCAACATCTGCCAAATAATGCAGGCGTTTACCTGCATATGTCAACGGTCAGCCGCGGACCGCAGCCGACTCACCCGTCAGCGAACATTCAGCGAACCCAAGGGTAGGGTCACCCGAAGGCTCTTCTACTGACTTCCGCTAACCACTCGCAGCAATGCGAGACAGTGCTCAGGAGGAACCGGATGGCGTCGCTGCTGTATCGGCTGGGAAAGTTCTCCTATCGGCGATGGTGGGCGGTTCTCGCCGTCTGGATCCTCGCCGCGATCACCCTGAGCATCGTGAGCTCGGCGGTGTCGAAGCCGTTCGAGGACAATTTCGAGCTACCGAACAGTAGGGCGGTCGCCGCGCAGGAAGAGCTGCTGAAGAAGTTCCCCGACGCCGCGAAGGAGACCGCGCAGCCGGCCACCGTCGTCGTTCGGTCGAGCGACGGTGCGCGCCTGGACGACGGCGGCAATCACGCCGCAATCGAGCAGATGGTCGCGAAGCTGCGGGAGGTACCGCAGCTCACCCCGCAGGCCCGCGCCGCGATCGTCGACCCGACCACCGGTGAGGCGGCCGCCACGGGCCTGAGCCCCGACGGCACCGTGGCATTGATCAAACTCGACCTCGACGCCGTCCGGCACGGCGCGGACAGCGGTGTCACCCAGGAATCGATCGACACCGTGGCCGCGGCGAAGGAGATCGGCCGCGCCGCGGGCCTGACCGTCGAGAGTGCCGGCGCCGCCAACGAACCCATCGCCGAGCCGCCCGCCGAGTTGATCGGCATCTGCGTCGCGATCGTGGTCATGATCATCACGTTCGCGTCCCTGCTCGCCGCGGCCATGCCGCTGGGCTCCGCGATGATCGGCATCGCCCTGTCGACCGCGATCATCTCGATCGGCACCTCGTTCCTGACGCTCGGCACATCGACGACCGGCCTGGCCACGATGATCGGGCTCGCCGTGGGAATCGACTACTCGCTGTTCGTGATCTCGCGATACCGCCAGGAGACGACCGGGACCTCCGATCGAGCGCACGCGGCCGGCGTCGCGGTCGGCACCGCGGGCTCGGCCGTCGTCTTCGCCGGCACCACCGTCGTGATCGCCTTGGTCGCGCTGGGCTTGACGGGCATGTCCTTCCTGACCCAGATGGGTCTGGGCGCCGCGATCACGGTGGTGCTGGCGGTGCTGGTCGCGCTCACCGTCCTGCCCGCCCTGCTCGGGCTGTTCAAGTCGGCGGTGTTCAAACCGCGAATCCCGCTGCTGTGGACACCGGAGAAGAGCACGGATCACACGGTCGGGCACCGCGTGGGCGTGGAACTGACCAAACGGCCGCTCCCCTACCTGATCGCCGCCGTCGCGGCACTCGCCCTGGCGGCGGTGCCGATCACCGGCCTCCAACTCGGCCTGGACATCACGCCCCAGTCGGACAAGGCCGCGGTCAAGATCGAGCGCGACGCGTTCGGCGCGGGCAAATCCTCACCCCTGGTCGTCGTGGTGAGCGCGGACAACCCGGCCGACGCGACCCGGGCCACCCAGCTCATCGGTGAGCGCATCCCCACCCTCGGGCACATCGCCGATCGCGGTGTCGTCGGCCCGATTCCGAACGCCGCGCAGGACGCGGCACAGTTCATCGTCGTCCCGCAGAGCGGTCCGTCGACGCCGGAAACCAAAGCGCTGCTGGAAGATCTGCGTTCCGCGGCGAAGGACGTGGGGCAGTCGACCGGGACCTTTGTCGGGATCGGCGGCGCCGCCGCGATCAACGCGGATTTCGCCTCGACCCTCACCGACAAGCTGCCGCTGTACGTACTCGTGGTCGTCGGCCTGGCGTTCATCCTGTTGATGATCGTCTTCCGGTCCGTGATCATCCCGCTCATCGCCTCGCTCGGATTCCTGCTGTCGATCGCGGCGACCTTCGGCGTCACGGTCGGGATCTTCCAGGACGGCTGGCTGGGCTGGATCAAACCCGAGGACCGGGGGCCGATCCTGGTCTTCATGCCGATCTTCCTCATCGGCATCGTCTTCGGTCTCGCCATGGACTACCAGGTGTTCCTGGTGAGCCGCATGCGCGAGGAATACCACCACGGCGCGACCCCGATCGACGCCATCCGCACCGGATACAGCGCCGGCGCACGCGTGATCACGGCCGCCGCGCTGATCATGATCTCCGTGTTCGCCGGGTTCACGCTCTCGGCCGAGACGTTCCTGAAGCTGATGGGACTGTCGATGGCCGTCGCCATCGTCTTCGACGCCTTCCTGGTTCGCATGATCATCATGCCCACCACCATGGCGCTGCTCGGCGACAAGGCGTGGTGGATGCCGGCCTGGCTCGAACGGATCCTGCCGCGCATCGATGTGGAGGGCGAGAACCTCCGCGCCGCTTCCGACCCGGACGCGGCGCGGCCCGCCGATGCCGACCGGACCGTACCGGCCTCGGGATCGAATCGCTGAGCGAACCACCCGGGAGTCACGGCCTCACCGGCCGGAAAGAACACTCCTGCCCAGCAATTCGAGCCGGTGCGCGGCGGTGGGGCGAAATCCCCACCACCGGCGATGGACGGCCGCGGCCCGCGACCGCGGCCGCTCGCCCGCGTGCAGGGCCAGCAGCATCGTGCGCACCGCGTCACCACCCACCCACCGGGCCGCGTTCGCGTCGGCCTGGAAGTACTCGCGACGCGACTCGCTCGCCGACATCGCCCAGTACCCGGCGACCAGCAGCACGAACCCGGGCAGCCCCACCACGGAGAACGAAGCGGGCGCGAAGAGAATGCACAGCGCCGCCCCGGCCAGCACCGCGAAGAACGCGAGCGCGGGGCGGCCGGTGGCGGCGCGTTCGAACCAGCGATCCCACGTCGCGGTCCGCGACGGATAGTCCTCGAGATACCGGGAACCCAGCTCCGCGCGGGACAGCTCCACCGCCAGCAGTGCGTCGCGACCCGGTGCGCCGAGGTCGGCGTAGACCTCCGGATCGACCGAAACGTATTCCGGCACAACGGTTACCCACTGGCTTCGCAGGAGCGGGGTCCGCCACCGACGCACCGTGGACAGCGTCGAGGTAGCCGCGTCGCGCGGATCCGCCCGCGCGACCAGCCGCACCGGCAGGGACCGCGGGGTGATCGAGACGGGACGGAATACCGCTTCAGCGGCGAGCCGAGCCGAGCGCGCGTTCGCATCCTCGGTCAGTGTGCTCAAACCTCCGGACACCGGCCGAACTCCTTCCATCGCACCGCAATTCTTCGCCCCACGGGCAGAGCCGAAGCATACGACTCCGGCTCCCGCCCCGCGCGCCGCGCACACCCTCGATTCTCGGCGCGGCCGATCGAATCGCGGGATCGTGCGCGGGCGCATCGGGCCGAATGGAATATCGCGGATCGCTACGACCGAAACGGCGACCGGCGAGGATTCAGCTCACCTGGTATTCGGCGCTGCATTCGCCGTTGGTGTAGTTCTGCCCCTCACCGTGATTGAAGACGTTCAGGTTCAGCAGAATTCGGCCGGGCTTGGTCTCCACGCCGGAGATGGTCAGCGTGTTGTCGGGGCCTTTCACCTGGGCGGAGGTGTTCGCCACCCCGCTCCTGCCGGTGTCGAGGTTCGCCCAGTTGACGGAGAACTGCTGGTCGTAGGCGAAATCGGTCCCCGCATCGGTGTGCAGCTTCAGGTCGACGGAACCATTGCCGGAAGTCGCGAAAACCTCGCTGGACGCCGGGGTCTGGAAGGGTTCCACCGGAACGGGGTAACTCATCGTGCATACCGCGGCCCCCGGGTCGTTCGGGGCGGCCGAAGCCGCGGGCGCACCCGCGGCGGTAAGTGCGACGCCGGCGACAGCGGCTATCAGTGACAGGGCCGAGCGCGTGCTTGAATTCATCGAACCGTCCCATCGAATATCGAGATGTACTGGATGAAGAGTGTTGCCTCGCTGCGAAATACCGGCCGGCAACCGACACCAGCCTAGCGAGGCTCGGGAAAGCGCGCCAACAAGCACGAATGTCGAATCATGCTCTACCAAAATGGCTTTCGATCGGACAGACATCACATTCATGGGCATTCGAATCCCGATCGAACACCCGGAAAGCGTGGCGAGTTCGGGTGGCCGTCACCGGTCCGAGTGCGGGACCGCGGCGAGCAGCAGGGGTTCCAGTTCGGCGGCCACCTGTTCGAGGGGCCGCAGGGAGCGATCCACCCGGGACAGGACTATCGCACCCTCCACAGCGGAGAGGGTCAGGGTCGCAAGGGTTTCGGCTCGCGCGGCGGGGACGCCGGCGGCCAGGAGCGAGGCGGCCAGGGCGGTGCGCCAGCGAGTCAGGATCGCGGCCACCTCGGGGTGCAGGGCGCGGTCGTCCTCGGTGCCGCCGACCGCCACCGCCACCGCGGGACAGACCGCTTGGAAGTCGCTGTCCCGGAGCAGTTTTCGCCAGAACTCCAGGAGCACCCGCAACGCCTCGCCGGGACCGGCAGCCGCGGACGACTCGATCAGGGCGGTGATCGCGTCACCCGACAGGCCCAGACTCTCGCTCAGGAGCTGGCGGCGGCCGCCCGGGAAGTGGTGGTAGACCGACCCGCGGGGCGCACCGGTGCGGGACAGGACGGCGTCGATCGTGACTCCGGCGGAGCCGCGTTCGCGCAGCAGTTCCACACCGCCGATCAGCATTCTGCGTTTGGTGGCGCCGCGTTCGGCCATGACTACCCCCGCGCCTCCGCCGCCGCCTTCACGGCCGCCAGGTTGGCGCGCATGTTGCGCTCCCACTCGGTCAGGCGATTGGCGACGATCCGGGCCTCCTTGTCCGGCATGGCGGTGATGGCCACGTTCAGGCCGGACGGACCCGGGCCCATGCGGCCCCACTGCCGCACGATCACACCGGAATTGGCCGGGTCAACCTCGAAACCCCAGGTGGCGCTGACGCCATCGGGGCCGTGCACCGCCCACACCCAGCGCCGCTCGGGCTCCAGCTCGATCACCTCGCACTCGGTGCTCCACGCACCCAAAGCATCGTGCCGGTTCGTACCGCGAAAGCGCGCGCCCAGCGCCACCGCGTCCGCATCGCCGAGCCATTCCACGGTGGCGAGTTCCTCGGACACCCGGGACGACAGCGTGATGTCGGTGAGCAGCTCCCAGGCCCGGGCGGGCGTGCAGGCGACGCGTTCGGAGACTTCGACGGTCGGTTGATCGCGGTAGCGCACGCTGCGGCCTCTCGGGGGTTCCCAACAACAGTTTCTATGATCTATAACATAGTCCATGGTCGAATCGGATCCCATACGGAAATCACTTCGGGTCGGCGTCGTCATCGAGCCCCGCCTGCCCGGCGCCGCGGACTTCGCACGGGAAGCCGAACGGCTCGGCGTCACCTCGCTGTGGGTGCCGGAGGTCTGGGGCTACGACGCGCTCACCGGGCTGGCCTATCTCGCCGCCGAGACCGATTCGATCGAGCTGGGCACCTTCGTGGTTCAGCTCGGATCCCGCTCCCCCGCACTGCTGGCCACCTCGGCGCTGAGCCTGCAGGAGCTGTCGGGGGGCCGGTTCCGGCTCGGCATCGGCGTCTCCGGGCCGCGGGTCATGGAGGGCTGGCACGGGGTGCGCTTCCGCAAACCGGTGCGCACCACCCGCGAAACCATCGAGATCGTGCGCCTGATCAGCCGCGGCGAACCGCTCGCCTACGACGGCGAGATCTACACCCTGCCGCTGCCCGACAGCGCAGGTCGCGCCCTGCGGCCGATGGTCGCACCGCGCGAGGTACCGATCTACGTGGCGGCCATGGGCCCGGCGAACCTGCATCTCACCGGCGCGGCCGCGGACGGCTGGCTGGGCAACGCGTTCATTCCCGAAGCGGGCGAGGTGTTCCTGGACCCGCTGCGCGCCGGCGCGGAATCCGCCGGGCGCACCCTGGCCGATCTGGATCTCGTCGCGCCGGTCGCCGTCGAGTTCGCCGACTCCGACGCCGATGCCGCGCAACGGATTCGACGTCACGCCCAGGGCTACGCGTTCACCATCGGGGCGATGGGCGCGGGCGGGCGGAACTTCTACAACGAGGCGTTCGGCCGCATGGGTTTCGGTCCGGCCGTGCAGCGGGTCGCCGAGCTCTGGGCCTCGGGCAATCGCGACGAGGCCCGGCGGGCGGTACCGCTGGAGCTGGGCAGTCACACCAATCTGGTCGGGACGCCCGAGGCGATCGCAGAGCGGATCGAGCGGTATCGCGCGGCCGGGATCTCGACCCTGCTGGCCAAGATGGAGACCCCGTTCGAGGAACAGCTGACCACGCTGCGGCGCCTGCTCGAGCTGGCCCGCGCCTGACCGGAACGGCGGGGCCCCAATTAATCGGTTTACCAACCGAATACGCGCTTGCTACCGTGATGGCAACGCACCGACGAGACCTCCGAGGAGGGTGAGGCAATGGCACGACAGCAGCGGAATCAGCAGATCATCCGGCTCGACGGCGTCCGTGGGCGCACGCTCTTCGTAGCCGGCTGCCGCCGAATCCGGAGTGGCACCTGAGGTCCGTGCACGAACTCATCTCAGGGCCGCTTCGAGGATTCTCGAAGCGGCCCTTGCGTTTTCCGAGACCCGCCCCGGCCGAGCGGGAATCATCCCACCCCCACCCCGAGCACCTCAGTGCCGAGTAGATGTCAACGACGACATTCGCCCGGGGTCCCATGCCCGTAGCTCAAACGGATAGAGCGCTTGTCTACGAAGCAAGATGTTGGAGGTTCGAATCCTCCCGGGCATACCGATTGTCGATGAAGCGTGGTGTAACGGCAGCATGGCGAGCTCTGACCTCGCCGGTCCAGGTTCGAATCCTGGCGCTTCAGCTTCCGCGGCGTAAATTGGCGGCAATGCCGAGCGATCAGATCTTCCTGCTGCTGAGCCTGCCGGAACTGCGGGCGTCCGACGGACCGATCACCGTGCGGGAATCCGCGGGCCGGTCGCGGACCGCCCCGGACGAAGCCACCCTGCTGGCTATCGCGAACGGCTCCCATCGGGACGCGAGCGAACCCATGGTGGCCGCCGTCCTCGATCCCGCGCTCGTCCGCGCCGACGGATCCGTCGAACGTGCCGCGATCACCGAAATTCGCTATGCCCGGCGCGATGTCACCGGCGCGTATGTCGGCCTGGACCGCCGTTCTCCCCTGGTCGACGCCCTGGATCTGCTGCCGCACCCCGAGGGCGGCTGGTTCCGGGAAACCTGGCGCAGCGCACACTCGTTCACCCCGTCCGGCTATCCGGGGGCGCGCGCCGCCGGCACCGGCATCTACTACGTGCTCGGCCCCGGCGAGCGATCGGTGTGGCATCGGGTGCGCTCGGACGAGCTGTGGCTGTGGCACACCGGCCTGCCGCTGCGTCTCACCCTCGGCGGCAACGGTTCCCGGCCGGACGACTTCCGGGACCACGTGCTCGGGGGTGACGTACTGGCGGGGCAGCGACCGCAGGTGCTGGTTCCGGCCGGGTGGTGGCAGAGCGCGGAACCACTGCCGGGAACGGCGGACGAGGTTCTGGTCAGTTGCGTCGTGTCGCCGGGATTCGACTTCGCGGACTTCGAATCACCGAAATCGGCGGGCTAGCGCGACGCCCCGGGCGACGTGATGCACGCTGACCCGGGCGAAGTCGGCGATGACCCGAATCACCGGGTCAATTGCGCAGATTGTCACATTTCAGCTGGTCCGGGGATTTTTTGGAAGGACCAGCAATCCCCTTGGCGGACATGCGATTCCGCTATGATTCACGATTTACCCACCCCGGCTTGACGCGACTGAATCGAGATGATTCGATCTGAATCATCATGAACCCAGAGAATCAGCCGCCACCGGGCGCGACCGACGCGGCATCCGCCGCGAACTCGGTTGCGTACCAGTCGCGCCCGCGCCAGCAATTGGCGGCGGAGCTGCGGCGGCTGCGGGACATGGCCGGGATTTCCGGGCGGGAGCTGGCCAAGCGCGTCGGCATCAGCCAGTCGACGCTGTCCCGGATCGAGGCGGGACAGGTGGTGCCGCCGCTACCCCAGGTACTCGACTGGGCCGAAGCGGTTGGCGCGCAGGATGATTGCCGGCATTCGCTACGCGCGCTCACCGAAGCCGCGCATACGCCCGAGATGCAGGATTGGGCGGCGTCGCTCGCGATCCGCCCGCACCTGCAGGACGACGTGCGGGCCTTCGAACAGGACGCACGGGTGGTGCGCAACTTTCAGCCCGCGCTCATGCCGGGTCTGCTGCAGACCGCCGACTACGCCCGCCGGGTGTTCGCCACCTTCGATCCGCCCTACGCGCCCGACGCCCTGGCGTCCGCGCTGGCCGCGCGTCTCGAGCGCCAGCAGGTGCTGTACGACCCCGCCAAGCGCTTCGAATTCCTGATCACCGAAGCGGCCCTGCGTTTTCGGCCCGGACCGTACCGCATGCTGCTCGCCCAGCTGGACCGGACCATCTCGATCGAAACCCTCGATACCGTCGAGATCGGGGTGATTCCGCAGGATATCGAGGCGAGCACCACGATCCCGCACGGTTTCGTCATCTACGAGAACGAGGACCACGCGATCGCCTCCGCGGAGCCGATCGCGGGCAACCTGGTGACCCGTGGCCCCGAACTGGTCGACGCCCATCGCCGCCGCTGGACGGCGCTGACGGGAATGGCTTTGTTCGACAATGATGCCCGCGAATTTCTCACCGAACTCCGGGACGAAATCCACCGCATCGCAACCCAATGACCATTTTCCAGCGGCCGTCGAGGGGTCGGCCGCATGTGGGGGTGGTGGTGTCGCAGCGAATTTCGCTGCGACACCACCAACACACATCAGTCGCCGAAATCGAATTCGCCGGCGCGGACACCCGAGGTGAACGCCCGCCATTCGGATTTCGTGAACCACAGCGTCGGGCTGTGCCTGTCCTTGGAATCGCGAACCGCGATCTGTCCTTCGTGGTAGGCGACCTCGACGCAGTCGCCGCCACCGTAGCTGAAACTGGCCTTGGCGAACCTCGGCCCACGATGGTCTCCGCGAATCGTTTTGCAGTTCATGACATTACTTCCTTCCCCCCGGAGGGTCACTCCCCATGACCCTGCACGCGAATCTCTTACGACGAACACAGTGCTATCCGAACCACCGGCCGCGCAACTGAATTCATCGCTCTCGGCGCGCCGCCACATCGAATTGCTCATAACCGCAACTCTACGGCGACCCACCGACAATTCCGGGCGTCCACGGGGGCTCGGGTTCAGCCCTCGGAGATCAACTCCTGCATGGCTCCGGCCACCGCGGAATCGCCCTGCGCGGTCGGGTGCCAGGGGAATCCGAACAGTTCGGTCCCCGGGTCGAAGATGCCGTCCACCCAGGGCTCCGGGGTGCATGCTCCGTGACCGGTGGTTACCGATCGGCTATCGAGAAAATCCACCTGCAGCAGCGCCGCCGCTTCGCGCTGGGCGGCGTCGATCCGATCCAGAAACCCGGTGACCGCCCCGGCTCGGGGCTGCACCACATCGACACCCAGCACACTCGCGCAAGCGGATTCTTGCCCGGGGGAATGTATTTCGGGGTAGCCCACGAAAACCACCCGCGCGTTCGGCGCGTAGTAGCGAATGTAGGTCACCGCCTGGCGGACCCGGTCGGCGTAGGCCCGGCCGGTGACCGCGTCGAGGTCCGGGGCGCGGCCCTGCGCGGCGGCCTCGCGACCGCAACCGGCGAGCACATCACTCAGGCAGGCCATCGACAGCGCGACCGGTTTCTCCGCGCCCCAGGCGTCGTTCATGCCGAGTTGAATCGCCACCGTGCGGGTGCGCGCCCCGAACGCGTTGTCGGCCATGGCCCGCTTCACCTGATGCGCCAGCGTCCAGCCCGAGGTGTCGATGGTGCCGCCCTGGCACGAGGTGTCCTGGACGTCGTCCGGGGCCAGCTCCAGCCGCCGGGTGAGCTGGGTCGGCCACGAGGTCGGCACATGCGCACAGCCGGTGTCCGCCCCGGTGTTCACCAGGTCGAGGATCTCCCCGTTGGCCGCGAAGGAATCGCCGATCACCACCAGGGTCTTGCCGTCCGGAGCCTGCGCCGTGGCCGGCGGCGTCACCGCGGTGAGCACCGCGGCCGCGCCGCACGCCGCGGTGAGCACCCGCACCCGAGCCGAACTCTTCACTGCCGTGCACCTCTTGTCGATCCGTAGCGAACCGCCAAACTGTAGCCGCGCACGGCACACGCCGAGCCAAGATCGAAAACTCCGTGTTCCACACCGTCCACCCTCAGGCGCCGGCCGTCTCCGCCGCCGTGCGGCGCGCCGCCACCTCCCGGCAGATCCGCGGCAGTGCGGTACCGATCGGCTCCCGGATCACCGCGGTGGCGAGGGCGTCGTAGGGCCGGTCGAGATCCCGGCGCCGGTCAGCACCGCCACCCGGGAGACGCCGTGCGCCCGGTCCATTTCGTTCATACCGGGACGTTAGGTGAGCCCGGGAACCGGGCGCGACCGAATTTCGGCGGGCCGCGCTAGCGGGGGTGGGTGCAGTTCCGCAGCGACTCGAACGCGCTGTAGAGGTCGTTCTCCGCGTAGATCTCCGCCTCGTCGGTGGGCACCTGGCGGCGATGGCCTATGATGTAGTGCGAGGCCAGCTGGCGCAGGCCGCCGCGGGGATCGCGGTCGTGGACGCGGCACAGCAGGCTGGCGCAGCGGTTGCACTGGATCCACGGAATCACCAGCAGGCCGGCCAGCGGCGTCGCGCCGAGGCCGAGCGCGGCGGCATCGATCGGGGCCGCGCACTCGTCGGCCACCAGGCGCACCGCGCCCGCATCACCGGAATCGCGGACGCACGAGGCGATCTCGGCATGCAGCGCCGTGCGCTCACCCCATTCCTCGGCGAGCACCTCCAGTTCGGCGCGCACCATATCGGCGACCGGCACCTGATCTTCGAGCAGGCGCTTGGTCAGCAGCGTCAGACCGGCTTCCTGTTCACCGGCCGCGCGGCAGTCGCGAAAGCGCGCCGCGTCCTGGTCCGTGGGCAGCAGGGCCGCCAGCCGTTCCCACAGATCGGTTTCGTATGCGTAATAACGGCTTTCGATTTCCACGGAGGGCACACTACTGCCCCGGGCCGGATCCGCCCGCGCGCTCCCGCGCGGACCGGCATTTCGCGCGCGGCGACCATGCCGCCGGCGCATCCCGCGGGCGGTCTCGGCGGACCGTGACGCGTTTGCCCGATGCTGACGCGTTCTGGACTGGTCGTGCAGCGACTGCGGGGCAACACTGGATGTCCACGGCGCGCCACGCGGTGCGAATCGGCATCCGCCACCGCATGTTTCCGCCCGCCGGTCCAGGACGCACACCCGAGTCGAACCGCTTGCGAGGAGATCCACGTGCAACACTCCCGAGAACGTGCTCTTGCCTATGTGGTGGCGGCATTGGAAGCCAAGGGCACGGCGACCCGGGAAGACTTCGACGTGCACGGAATCGTCGCCACCTCACACGCGCTCATCGAGGATTGGGATTTCGCGACGATGGAACACGCCACCTTCTGGCGCATCGCCGCCAGCCATCTGCGGACCTAGCGCGGCGGCGCGGGAGCGTGCGCATGGGCCACCACGGCCCAGCGCAGCGAGGCCCGGCGCATGGACGCCGCGTCGGCGTAGCCGAGCAGCTGCGCCTGTCTGCCCCGGCTCACCGGGCCCGCGGTGGAGGCCGCCACCAGCCGGGCCGAACGCGCCCGGTCCAGCTCCTGTCGCCAGGTCGTGCCCGCGTCGGCCAGCCGGCGCTGCAGCGTGCGCGGACTGGTCGCCAGTCTGCGCGCCACCACGTCCAGCGAGACCTCGCCCTCGTCCAGGGCCTGAGCGACCGCCACGGCCACGCGCTCGGGCCACGCGGATTCCAGCGGCGGGGGCGGCGGCAGCGCCTCGGCCAGGGGGCGCAGCACGGCCGCCAGCACAGGATCGGCGGTGGTGAGCGGGCGCTCCATATCGGCGGGGCGGAAGGTCATCGCGTCGATGTCGGCGCCGAATTCGATTGCGGTGGTGCCGAACACCTCCCGGTAGGTGTCGAGCCGGCGCGGTGCGGGACGGCGCAGCGCGACCCGCACCGGGTTCAGCGGCGCGGAGACGACGTGCCGCGCGCGGGTCAGCACGGCGATAAGCCCCCACAGCTGGGTGTAGTCGCGCGTCGCGTCACCCCCGTCGACCATGTCGAGCCGCAGCATCGGTCCCCCACCGCCGTCGACCAGATCGAATCGATGGTTGGTGGTCACCGCGCTGACGTACGGGCCGCAGGTGGCCAGGCCCGCGCCGAGCGTGGGCGCGCTGGTGAACAGGTAGTCGTACAGTCCGGTCGCCTTGAGCTCGTAACGACTCGCCACGTGCAGCGCGACATCCGGGTCGTCGAGCCAGCGCGCCCCGATCTCCCACAGCCGCCAGAAGGTCTCACTCGCGACGTGAACGCCGTTGCCGGTCAAAGTCCAGTCCGGCACCCGGCATTCGCGAATCAGCCGAGCGCGATCCAAGCCCATCGCCGTCATCTGGGAGATCACGAACCGATGCAGCAATGTCTGATCTGTACCCAACGCCCCTCCTGCGCATCATCACTCGGATAGCCAAAGGCTATACCGCCCGGTGCGTCGGGGTCGCAAGTGAGGTTGATCGCACAGTGCGGGGGAAGAGCCGGGCCCACGGGGTGCGCCCGGCTCACCGGCATCCGATCAGCAGAGCGATCCGGTGCTCGATCCGCTCCCCCCGGAGCCCGAACCCGCCGAACCGCTACCGGCCGAACCCGAACCGGCCGAACCGGATCCGAAGGACCCGCTGCCGCCCGAACCCGAGCCGGCGGACCCGGTGCCGCTCGAACCGGGCACGGCCCAGCAGCCGTTCTCGCCCGGGCTCACGTAGTAGGACATGGAGGTGTCGGTGCCGTTCTGGCGGACTTCCACCTGATACAGGCCGGACGCGGACGGATTCCACGGGAGCGTGGCCGTCACCTTTCCGAAGGTATCCGCCACGGGCGTAGCCGATCCCACGACCACGTCGCCGACCAGGAACTCCACCGTCGCGAAGCGGTCGGAGCCGGTGGTGGTCGCGACGATCGTGCAGGCCGCCCCGACCCGGCACGCCGCGCCCGGCGTCGGCCCGACCGCGGCGATGCTGTCGATGGCGGCGTGCGCGGAACCGGCGGCCAGCGCCGAACCGGCCAGCGCGGCGCACACACCCGCGCCCAGGGCCAAGCGGGACTTCGTCATTGTCTACTTCCTTCCGGCGCCGGGGGGAGCGGCGCCGGGGCGGACGGTACCAGCGGCGGACCGGGAAGTATGACGAAATCAGAAGTGCTGCAACTTGATTCGGATCATCTATGACCGTGCAACGTAGACCGGGTATTCAGCTCGCGCCCGATCCCGAGTCCTGGGCCTCGTAGTACGCCTTCATGGCCGGGTAGTAGTCGTCGAAATTCGGCCGCGGGCCGTCGTTGTAGGCCGAGACCATGGCGTCGAGGTAGTACTCCCAGCCCGGGCCGACGTTCTCGACTTCGGCCTTGTCGTCGAGGTGGTGGGTGAAGCGCAGGGTGGTGATCTCGTCCTGCTGGGTCAGCTCCAGGTCCAGGCTCCAGACGCCGTAGTCGTCGGCCGCGTAGAGCGCGAGCCGGCGCGGCGGGTCACAGGCGTCGATGCGCATGTCGGACCAGCCCGCGCCTTCCTCGAAAGCCATCTGCACCTGGATCGTCCGGCCGACGCCGGGTTCGCCCTTCCACTGCCCGTACCAGCGGGCGGTGCGGTCGGATTCGGTGATGCTCGCCCACACGTCCTCGATCGGGGCGCGGAAGGTCCGGTGCAGAATCAGGTCGCGACCGGCCGCGGTGGGCACGACGCGACCGGCGGGTGGATTGGTCATGCGGTGTTCTCCCTTGCTGTCCCGGTGTCCGCCGGTGCGGCGCGATGCTCGCGGCGCGTGCGGTACACCTCGGTCTCCAACGCGTCGAAGTGCCGCTCCCAGGCGTCGCGGCGCTCGAATTGCGCGATCCAGCCCGCGATCTCACGCAGCGGATGGGCGTCGAGGGTGTAGAACCGCTGCCGCCCGGCCACTTCGTCGCGGACGAGACCGCATTCGCGCAGCACCCGCAGGTGCCGGCTGATCGCGGGTCTGCTGATCGCGAAATTCTCGGCGATCTCCCCCGCGGTGAGCCGGTCCGTGCGCAACAGCAGCAGGATCTCCCGGCGCACCGGATCGGCGATCGCGGCGGCTACTTCGTCCACCGAAAAAGCGTAACACATCGGTTACGCGTTTTCGTGGACCGCGCACCCGGACGGACTATCCCCCGATACGACTTGAACGGAATGGATCATTCTGTTCTAATTGAACGGAACCGAACATTCCGTTCCTGCAACGGACAGTCGTCAGGGAGACCGCAGTGACAATCACCACCGATCAACCAGTGATCGAAACAGGCACGACGACAACGGATTCGGACGCACCCATGCCGCGGCGCTGGATCGGGCTCATCGCGATCCTGGCCGCGACGCTGCTCAATCTGCTCGACGCCACCATCGTCAACGTGGCGGCGCCCGCGATCCGCGGCGACATCGGCGGCTCGGTCGCCACCGTGCAGTGGCTCAGCGCGGGATACACCCTCGCGATGGCGATCGGACTGCTGACCGGCGGCCGGCTCGGGGACATGTTCGGGCGGCGGCGGGTGCTGCTGATCGGGCTCAGCGGGTTCCTGATCACCTCGGTGCTGTGCGGCGTCGCCGGATCGATCGACATGCTGCTGGCCGGGCGGGTAGCGCAGGGCCTGTTCGCGGCGGTGATGGTGCCGCAGTGCTTCGGGCTGATCCGCGATCTGTTCGGGCGCGAATTCGGTAAGGCCTACGCGGCTTTCGGGCCGATGATCGGCATCGCCACCATCGCGGGTCCGATCGTGGCCGGGCTGCTCATCGACGCAGACGTCCTCGGCACCGGCTGGCGTTCGATCTTCCTGATGAACCTGCCGCTCGGCGCGGTGGCGCTGGCACTGGCCGTGTGGACGCTGCCCGCCGCCGCGCCGCTGCCGGGGCTGACGCTGGATCTGCGGGGCGCCGTCGTCGCGGGCCTCGGCATGGGCATGCTGCTGTACCCGCTGGTCGAGGGTCGCGAAGCCGGTTGGCCGTGGTGGATGGTGGCGACGCTGATCGCTTCGATTCCGGTGCTGGGGCTGTTCGTGCTCGACCAGGTGCGGCGGGCGCGGGACGGCCGGGTCGTGCTCATCGAGATGAGCGTGTTCGCCAAGCGTTCCTACACGTCGGGTATCGGGTTCGTGACCGTGTTCTTCGGTGGGGTGGGCGGCTTTTCGCTGGCGGTCGGCCTGTTCCTGCAGCTGGGCCTCGGATACGGCGCGCTGCGGGCGAGCCTGACCATGGCGCCGTGGGCGGTCGGGGCGTTCCTGGGCTCCGGGGTCAGCGCCGGGCTCGCCCCCAAGCTCGGGCGCAAGGTACTGCACCTGGGACTGGCGGGCATGCTGATCGGGCTCGTGGCGCTGTTCGCGCAGTTCGGCGGCGACGGTGCGCCCACTCCCGCGGCCCTCGCGCCGGCGCTGCTGGCCTACGGCCTCGGCATGGGCATGATCTTCGTGCCGCTGTTCGGCATCATCGTCGGTGAGCTCCAGGATCACGAGATCGGTTCGGCCTCGGGCATGTTGGAGTCCTTCCAGCAGGGTGCGGCGGCGCTGGGCGTGGCGGTGCTGGGCACGGTGTTCTTCAGCGGCTTCGCGCTCGGGGACGGGCCGGAGGTGGCGCTGACCGCGATTCGATCGGTCACCGGCGTGGCGATCGCGCTGACAGCGGTGTCGTTTGCGGTGGTGTTCGGACTGCCGAAGCAGGGTGCGGTCCAGGCGCACTGATCACTCGAATTCGACAGCGTGGCCGTGGATTCCGCGGCCACGCCGTCGGCGTATGCGGGGGCGGCGCGTGTCCGGCAGCGGACGGTGCGCCCGGCGTGTGCGGCGCGGCTACCCGGAGCGGGTCGCGGCGGCTGGCGGGTCGGTCAGCGCGGAATAGATGATGACGTTGGACAGGTACGAGCGGTTGCCGATGTCGAATTCGCCTCCGCAGGTGACCAATTGGAGTTCGGGCACGCCGTGATCAGCGTAGACGGCCCGCGCGGGGAAATCGGTCTTGGACACCGTTTCGGTGCGGGTCACCACGAAATGGGCCGTGCGGCCGTCGGTTCGGGTGACGTCGATGGCATCGCCGGGGCGGAGGTCGGCGAGGCGGAAGAAGACCGCCGGACCGCGATAGGAATCGACGTGGCCGAGGATGACCGCCGATCCCCGTTCGCCGGGGGTCGCACCGGGGCGGTACCACGACGGGCGGTCGAAGGAGGCCGGATCCTGCACCGTGCCATCGGGTGTCAAGCCCACACCGTCGAGCGTGGTGGTCAGGCCCAGGGCCGGGATGGACAGGGTTACGGGGGCCGAGCGCGCGAGCGGCGGCACCGCGGGCGGCGGCGTCCCCGAACCGGCGTCGATGGCCGTGGGCGGCGGATTCCGTTGCCCGACGGCGCCGTTGGCGGTGAGCAGGACAGCGCCCACCGCCAGCAGCAGGGCGACGACGACCCAGGACAGGGCTGATCGAACCTTGGACATGCGCTGCGTATCCGGGCCGGAGTCAGGACTCGGCGCGAGCCGGGCGGCGCACGGTGTGCGACACCAGCAGGCCCGCACCCAGGAGCGAGAGCAGGCCGAAAGCGGCCAGGAGGGCACGATCGGACGTCACCAGACCGCCCGCACCGGTTTCGGGGTGGCCGAGCGGGACGGGATAGGCGGCCGCGCCGGGGGTTCCGGCGGTGTCCGGCTGTTGCGAATAGACCGTTTCGGCGGGGGTGAGCGTTGTTCCATCGCGGCCGGACGTGCCCGGTGCGGTGTGGATCGGAGCCGGACCGACGCCGCGCGGTTGCCCGTTCCGGTTCTGTCCGTTCGGGTCCTGACCCGGGCTGTTCTGACCCGGGCCGGTCTGACCGTTCCGGCCGGGGCCGCCGGCACCGAGGCCCAGCAGCACACCTCCGAGCGCCGTGCCGCCCGCGGCTCCGCCGGCCGCCGCACTACCGAGTGCCGCACTACCGACCGCCGCGCTGCCCAGGGCGGCGCTGCCGACCCCGGCACTGCCCAAAGCGGCGCTACCCACCGCGGCACTGCCGATGCCGGCGCTGCCCACCGCCGCGCTTCCGGATTCCGCGCTTCCCGCCCCGGCGCTGCCGAGACCCGCACTCCCGAGAGCCGCGCCGCCGACACCCGCACCGGCTCCCACGGCGCCGGCCCCCGCCGCACCGGCGGCACCCGCACCGGCAGCACCGGCGGCACCCGCACCCGCACCGGCCGATCCGAGCCCCAGAGCCACTGCGGCACTACCGGTTTCAGCGGCCGAGCTGCCCGCGCCCGCACTGCCCGCGGCACCGGCGCTACCCGCGTCCGTACTGCCGGCCGCGGCCGCGCTACCCGCACCGGCGCTGCCCGCCGCACCCGCGCTCCCCGCGTCCAGGGCCTGCGAACTACCGGCCGCGAGAGCTCCGGCACTACCGGATGCCGCGGCGCTGCCCGCATCCACGACCTCCGAACCGCCTGCGCCGCTGCCGGTTCCGAGCGCGAGTGCGCCGCCGGTGTCCGTGGCCGCCGAGCCCGTGCCCGGGACGTCGCCGCTGCCGGTCACCGCGCCGACGCCGATCGGGCCGGCATCCACACCGGCCGAACCCGGGACCGCACCGAGCCCCGCGGATCCGGTGTCGATGCCCAGCGGCGGATCGGCAACAGCGGCCGGCGCGCCGAGAAAGAGCAGGGAGAGTGCCGTGGCCGAGGCCCCCAGCGTGAGAATCGAGCGCTGACGAACCGAGATTGCACGCTTGCTGATCATGTACTTCTCATCCCGTGAAGCAGGGCCTTCAGGTCGGCCGCGCTGCCGGAGGATGCCCCGATAACCATTGAGCGAATTACTCGACCCCAGGCTCGGCCCGCCGCGGATGCGAGTCCAACGCACGCACGCGATTCGGCTCATCGACGATGGCGATACCGCCCGGTCGTGCGAGCCGGACGCTGGATGTCACGGAGACGACCCCCACAATTGGTAGCCTCTCGCTATGGAACTCCGGCAATTGGAGTACTTCGTCGCCGTCGCCACCGAGTTGAGCTTCTCGCAGGGCGCGAAACAGGTCCACGTGGTGCAGTCGGCGGTGTCGGCGTCGATCGCCAAGCTCGAAAACGATCTGGGCGCCGCGCTGTTCGATCGTTCCAGGCAGCGGATCTCGCTGACCGCGGCCGGAGCCGCCCTGCTGCCGGAGGCCCGGATCGTGCTGAACGCCGCGCGCCGCGCGGCCGACTCCGTCGTCGACTATCGCGACAATCTGAGCGGCTCGGTCACTTTCGCGATTCTGCTCTCGCACGGCTCGGTGGATCTGACCGCCGTGCTCGCCCGGTTCCACGACGAACATCCCCTGGTGCGGCTGCGGCTGACGCAACCGGCCGCCCGCGCGGCGGAACGGATGGCCAGTATCGCCGACGGATCGCTGGACCTGGCGCTGGTGGCCCGGCCCGTGCAGCCGCCGCCCGGGGTGCGCGTGGTTCCGCTGGCGCGCGAAGCCGTGGTGCTGCTGTGCCCGCCCGGGCACCGGCTGGAACAGCGGGCCTCGGTGTCGCTGCCCGAGCTGGCCGGGGACTGCTTCGTCGCGCTGCCGCAGGAGTGGATCATCAGCGAGGTGATCAACGACGCGCTCGCGAACGCCGATGTGCGGCTCGAGTTCCGGTACGAGGCCGCCGCGCTCGAGATGATCGCCGACCTGGTGCGCAGTGGACTCGGACCCGCATTGCTGCCGGAATCGGCGGCGAAACGCTTCCCCGAACTGCACACCGTCCACACGACCCCGGCCATCGAATGGGAATTCGGGCTGGCCGTACCCACCGGACGTTCCACGCCCGCGGCGGCCGCGTTCACACGCACGCTGCTCGCCGAATACGGCGTGACGTTCTGACCGGCCGGGGCCGCGGCGGCTAGGCGATGTCGGCGAGGAAGATGTTGAACTTTCCGCCTGCGAGGCGGGCGGGCTTGGGGAGCTCCGCGCCGCCCTGGCCGGGGGCCACGATCCGCGCGTTGGTGATCCGGATGGTGCGGAACTGCGAGCGCACGGTGGTATCCCCCGCGGCGACCGCGTTGCGCGCCCAGTCGGTGATGCCGTGACCGAGCACGACCGCGAAGGTGCCCCGGGACTTGAAGGCGTTGACCGGCGTCGCGTACGCCCGGCCCGACTTGCGGCCGCGATGCTCGATGACCGCGAAGCCCGGGAGGTAGGGCGCGACGCGGCGCATCGCCGGATTCATGTACTTGACCTGTAGCCGATCGAACCACGCCGGGAACATCGAGGGACCGCGATCGAAAGTTGTCATTCCGAACTCCTTTGGTTGCGGTGAGCAGCCTAGTGGTCCGGCGGCGCCGGGTCCGGTGCGCGCGAGCGCACG
>NZ_JBEXUS010000028.1:0-86960 GCF_040614455.1 Nocardia sp. NPDC005978 | reverse complement strand
TGGCCATCCACCGAACTCTAATGTCCGCCAATCCGTTACGGGGCAGAGTCGGGATTCTCGCGCGCGCACGGCGCACCCGTGCACCCCGTACACCGCGATCTTCGCGCCGGGGACCTGGGAGACACGCAGCGACGCGGACCCCACGGTGCCGGTCGGCATGCTCCGGCCGATCGGCGACGGCCTGCAGCGCGAGTTCGGGCGTGACATCACCGTGCTCTACACCCCCTATGCCGCAAGCGCTTTCGACCAGGGGCTGAGCTACTCCGAATCGCTCAGCACGCTCGAAGCCGGACTGCACGACACGCTCGGCAGCCTGTGCGCCTCGACCCGGGTGCTGCTGGCCGGCTACAGCCAGGGCGCGGACGGCATCGGCGACGTCGCGACCGAGATCGGCAACGGCGCGGGCCCGATCGACGCCGGCCGGGTGCTGGGCGTCGGCCTGCTGTCCGATCCGCACCGCGATCCGAATACCACGCTCTCCCTGGGCAACCCGCAACCCGGTCACGGCATCGCGGGCACCCGCGGCCAGGACTTCGGCGCGCTCACCGATCGCGTGCGCACGATCTGCGCGGACGGCGATCTGTACTGCTCGCTCAATGCCACCGCCTCCCCGTTCCTGGCGGCCCTGGGCCAGGTGCTCAGCGGCGACCCCGCCCCGATCGCCGACCTCATCCCCAACACCTCGGACCCGAATCAGCTTGTCCAGCAAGCGGTTCAGGTCGGCGCGGGCTGGGCGGCGACGTCGGCCAACCTGCCCGCCGTGCTCGACGGACTCACCAGCCTGCCGGGCCTGATCGAATCCGGCGACATCCGGGGCGCGCACCTGATAGCGAGCGAGGTCAACGTCGCGCTGCGGCCGATCGTGGAGGCGGCCGCCGGCGTGGATCTGCCCCTGGTCGCCTCGGTCATCCGCGCCGCGGCCACCGTGGACCCCTCCGGCTGGACGGCCTCGGCCAGCGTCATCGCCGACGTCCTGACCGAGATCGACATCCTGCGCATCGCGGGCAACGTGGGCCAGCTCCAGGAGATCCTGTGGCACGCGGTCGAATCGCTGTCCCGCCAGGATCCGTTCGCCGCCGCCGCGGCGATGACCACCCTCATCCCCACCGGTCTCGACCTGGCGGGCTCGGTGCTCGGCCCGTTCGCCACCGCCGTGCGCGGGGATCTCGGCGTGGCCACCCAGACCCTGATCAATCTCAGCGAGCCGGACAGCGTCAGCGACCTGCTCGACCTGAGCCGTCAGGGCATGGACATGGCGAACTTCTATTCCTCGGGCGCGCATATCGACTATCTGGAGGACACCCAGACGCTGCTGGACTTCCTGGGATCCCAAGTCGTTTCCTGACTCGGCCGGAAGTGTGCTGCGAATCGCAGAAATTCGAAAGCGCCGCCGATTACCCGGCGGCGCTTTTCTTTCGACCGGTCGGTCAATATCGGCGGTGTCGCGAATTCCGTTGCGGTACAAGGACTCCGGATTATCGGCGCTACACAGCGGACCTCCACTATCTCCACATGGAAGCAACCCCCAGGAAATAGCGTCTTTCAATTTCCCAACCGGTCGGCCGACCTGTAGTGTGCGCTCGGCGCGTTCGCATCTGGGGCGCGGAAACACCGTTCTGGCAATGGAGTTCGAGTGCTGGAGATTCATCACTTCACTTACGGGTGGGTCACACCCGTTCTGGCCTACATCATGTCCGTCGTGGGATCCCTGCTCGGATTGCGCTGTACCGCACGCGCCCGATCCGGCGAGGGCCGGCGTGGCTGGCTGGTAGCCGCGGCGGTCGCCATCGGCGGAACCGGTATCTGGGTCATGCATTTCATCGCCATGCTCGGTTTCTCGGTACACGGCGCCTCGATTCGCTACAACGTGCCGATCACCCTGCTCAGCGCCGCCATCGCCATGGTCGTGGTGTGGCTCGGACTCGCGGTCGTCGCCAGCGTGCGCTGGGGTGGCTGGGAGTTGCCTGCCGGTGGCGCACTCACCGGACTCGGCGTCGCGGCCATGCACTACGCGGGCATGTACGCCATGCACTCCGACGCCGAGTTCACTTACGACCCCTGGCTGGTGCTGCTGTCCGTGGTGATCGCGGTGGTCGCCGCGACCGTCGCGCTGTGGTTCACCTTGAACATCAATGGGATCCTCGCCACCATCGTCGCCGCGTTGATCATGGGCGTGGCGGTCTGCGGTATGCATTACACCGGCATGGCCTCGATGAGCGCACACCACGTCGCGAATGCGGGCGACCCGTCCGGCGCGGGCGCGATGGAACTGCTGGCCCCGCTCATGGTCACGGTCTCCATGGTGACGATGGTGCTCCTGATTCACGTGGGCCTGACCGAAGTGGACGAGGCGAGCCGCCGAATCACCGCGCCCGTCCGCGCGGCGGAGCCGGCGCCGGAACCCGCGGTGCGCGAATCCTGGTCCCTGCGTTCGAATTCGGCCGCCGCGCCGCGCCGCTCGGATTCCCCGCGCAACCCGGCCGACTACACCCCGGGCTTCCCGCCGCAACCGGGCGTCCCCCAGGGCACGCCGCCGCGGAGCAACCCCTACGGTCCGCGCCCCGAATCCAGCGCATCCTGAGAGTTCCCCAGCCCGGCCGAGGGTTCCACAGAACTCGCTGAGAACATCGAGCGGGCGTTCGACTTTCCAGCGCATCGGCAGCAAACTGACTGACGTGGCTCACCACCAGTTGGAATTGATCTTCGTCGTCCTGTTCGCGACGATTCTGGCCCAACCGCTCGGCAAGCGGCTGGGCCAGGCACCCGCGGTGCTCATGACCGCGTTCGGCGTGGTCCTGGCCCTCATCCCACAGGTCCCGGAAATACACATCGACCCGAAGATGATCCTGCCGCTGGTGCTGCCGCCCCTGCTCTACGCCGCCGCCCGCCGCACCTCGTGGCGCACCTTCGCCGACAACTGGGGAGCCATCAGCCTGCGCGCGGTGGTGCTGGTCATCGTGACCACGGTGGTCGTGGCGTTCGCCTTCCACGCCTGGTACCCGTCCGTGCCCATCGGCGCGGCGCTGGTGCTGGGCGCGGTCGTCGCGCCACCGGATCCGGTCGCGGTCTCGGCGCTGGCCGGGCGGCTGGGCCTGCCGCGCCGCCTGGTCGCGGTGCTCGAGGGCGAGGGCCTGTTCAACGACGTCACCGCGATCGTCATCTATTCGGTCGCGTTGCAGGCCGTGGTCACCGGCACCTTCTCGGCCTGGCATGCCGCCCTCGATTTCGCGGTCTCCGCGCTGGTCGGGGTCGGGGTGGGCCTGCTGCTCGGCTGGCTGGGCAGCAAGATCATGCAGTGGCTGGACGAGGCGCCCTGGCGGGTGGCGCTGGGCCTCATGCTGCCCTTCGCCGCCTACGGCTTCTCCGAACTGGGCGGCGGATCGGCGGTGCTGGCCGTGCTGGTGTGCTCGCTGTACCTGACCGACGCGGCCACCGATTTCAGCGACAGCGACTACCGGCTCGTCGGTGATTCCTTCTGGGAGATCACCGAGATGCTGGTCACCGGTTTCGCCTTCGGCCTCATCGGGCTCGAACTCAGCACCGTGCTGCACGACGCGGGCCCGGACTGGCCGCGATTCATCGGCGGGGCGGCCGTGGTGATCGGCGTGGTGGTCGGACTGCGCCTGATCTGGCTCATGTGCACCACGCTGGTGTTCCAGCGCGGGTGGCGTGATCGCGACGCCGACGAGCCCTACACCTGGCGGGAAACCCTGGTCACCTGGTGGGCCGGTATGCGCGGGGTGGCGACCGTGGCTCTGGCCCTTGCCATTCCGTTCACCACCGACACCGGCGAGCCCTTCCCCGGGCGCACCGAGATCCTGTTCACCGCGTTCGCGGTCGTGCTGTTCACCCTGCTGCTGCAGGGCCCGACGCTGCCCGCGGTCGTCCGTGCCACCGGGGTGCACGCCGACACCGGCCGCGAACGGGAACTGGAGCGTGCGCTGTGGACCCGGGTCCTGGACGCGGAGCTGGCCCGGCTCAAGGAGATCGCGGCCCGCCAGGACATGCCCGAGGAGGTCTACGAACGCCTGCGCGACGGCTTCGAACGCCGTCTGGCCCAGGCGGATCCGGAAGCCGCCGACACCAACGCCAAACTCTCCACCGACCGGGCCGTCGCCTTCAGCAGGCAGATGCGCTCGGTCACCAACGAGGTGCTCGAGGCCGGGCGCGCCGAAGCGCTGTCCGCCCGCCGCGAACCCGGCATCGCCCCGGACGTGGTGGACCGCGTCATGCGGCGCCTGGACCTGCGCACCAAAGCGGGCTGAGCACGGGCTTGCGGGGTCTCGCGGGCCGGGACCCGCGCGGCACGGCGCGATGCTCCCCCGGTGCGCGCGGCGCGAGTAGCGTTCGGGGCAGGCTCGGTGCGACAGGGCAGTCCGCCGATCCGGTATTCGGCTCACCACCCCGGCTGCTCCCCCGCGGCCGGATCGGCGGCAACCAGCATCGGCGCACGGGAGAACGGACCCCCTCATGGCATTGCCCGCCTACGACCCGCCCTGGCTGCGCACCGTCGAGGTCGGGACCAAGCTGCACGAGATCCGGGCCTGGTGGCGCGAACCGCATCGGCTGCTGCGCGCGGTGCGGGCCTATCGGGATCTGCTGGCGGTCACCCCGGCCAGCATCGCGTACTCCTTCACCCTGTTCGTGACGTGGTGGACCCTGCACGGGACGAGCGAGAAGGTCGGGCACCGGCTGATTCTGTCGGCGTCGACGAATCTGCGGAATCTGCAGGATGATCCGATTCAGGTGCTGGTGGCGTCAGCGTTCTGGACCGACGGCGGATTCCCCTGGGGCGAGATCCTCATCCTGCTCACCGTGATGGCCGCGGCCGAGCGCTGGCTCGGATCGCTGCGCTGGATCCTGGTGGTCGCCATCGGGCACATCGGGGCGACTCTCATAGTGGCCCTGGGCATTTCCCGGGCGGTGGAGCGCGATCTCATTCCACTGCGGGTCACCATCGCCACCGATGTCGGCCCCAGCTACGGGATTTCGGCCATGCTGGGCGCTTTCGCGTTCCGCCTGCGCGGCAAGGCCCGGCTGGCGTGGATCGCCGGATTGCTGATCTGGTACGGCGTCGCGCTGGTGGACGATCGCACGTTCACCGACTACGGGCACCTGTTCGCACTGCTGCTGGGCCTGCTGACCGGGGCCGCCGGAGTGCTGGTGGCGCGCAAGATCACCGCGACGCTGCGACGCCGCGCCGCCCGCGCGAGCGCCCCGGGCTCAGGGCGCGACGGCGTCCGCGACGTTCCGCTCGCGCTGCACGAACCGCACGGCGGGCTCGACCAGGCGCGCGGCGATGGGGCCGAGCACGGCCATCAATAGCACGTAGGCCGAGGCCAGCGCGGCGAAGTCGGAGTCGACGCCGCCCATCGTGACCGCAAGCCCGGCGATGACGATGGAGAACTCGCCGCGCGCGACCAGGGCCGCCCCGGCGCGGGCGCGGCCCAGTCGGCGAATGCCCTGCCGCCGCGCCGCCCACCAGCCGGTGCCGATCTTGGTCAGCGCGGTCACGATCGCCAGCAGCACCGCCCAGCCCAGCACCGGCGGAATCGCCTGCGGATCGGTGTTGAGCCCGAAGGCCACGAAGAAGATGGCCGCGAACAGATCTCGCAGCGGCTCCAGCAGTTTGGCCGCCTCCTGCGCCGTGGATCCGGAGATGGCGATGCCCAGCAGGAACGCGCCCACCGCCGCCGACACGTTCAGCGCGGAGGCCACCCCCGCCACCAGCAGCGCCGCGCCCAGCAGTTTGAGCAGGAACTGCTCCCGGTCACTGCTGTCCACCACCGCGGAGACGTAGCGGCCGTAGCGCAGCGCGACCACCAGCACCACGGTGATCGCGAGCAACGCGATGGCCAGCGACTTCAGCCCGGCCGCGAAACTCAGGCCCGCCAGCATCATGGTGAGGATCGGCAGATAGACCGCCATGGCCAGATCCTCGAAAACCAGGATGGACAGGATCACCGGGGTCTCCCGGTTGCCCAGGCGGCCCAGGTCGTTGAGCACCTTGGCCACGATCCCGGACGAGGAGATGTAGGTGACCCCGCCCATGGTCACCGCACCCACCGGGCCGAACCCCAGCAGGAGCGCCACCAGGACGCCCGGCGTGGCGTTGGCAAGGATGTCGACGATGCCCGCCAGCCAGGACTGCCGCAGCCCGGTCACCAATTCCGCTGCGGTGTACTCCAATCCGAGCAGGAGCAGCAGCAGCACCACGCCGATCTCGCCGGCCAGATGGCCGAACTCCGAGGCGGCGCGCAGGTGGACGATGCCGCCCTGCCCGAAGGCGAGACCGCCCAGCAGGTAGAGCGGTATCGGGGACATGCCGAACCGAGCGGCGAACCGCCCCATCAGGCCGAGCGCGAACAAGATCGCGCCGAGTTCGACCAGCGCTAGAGCGGTCGTGTCCACCGGCTCAGCCGTCGGCCAGAATGCGCGCGGCGGCGTCCAGTCCGTGCGGGGTGCCGACGACGACGAGCAGATCGCCGGAGTCGAGAACGAAATCAGGGCCGGGCGAGGGGTGCAACTGCCCCGCCCGCATGACCGCCACGATGGATGCCTTGGTGCGGGTGCGCATTCCGGTCTCGCCGAGCATGCGGCCCCGATACGGCGAGGTGGTGCCGATCGGGAGCTGGCGGGTGGTGATCCCGGGCAGATCCCGGTGATCCTCCTTGAGCTTCTCCACCAGCTGCGGCGCACCCAGCAGATTCGCCAGCACCGCGGCCTCATCGGTGGTCAGGGGCACCTGGGCCAGACACGCATCGGGGTCCTCGCGCTGGGACACGATCAGATCGATCGCCCCGTCCCGGTGCGCGACCACCCCGATCCGGCGGCCGGAGCGCACCTCGAAATCCTTACGCACACCGATTCCGGGCAGCGCTGTCACATCGACGTTCACCCGTTCAGACTAGGACAGCGCGCCCGATTCTCGGCGGACCGTCCGTCAGTGGGGTTCGTCGGCGGGCAGCGGCTCGAAGTACCCGTCCGGGCCGGGCCGGTAGTCCGACACCGCCACAACCGCCGCGACCGGCAGCGCACCGTATAGATGCGGGAACCGCATGGACTCGGGATCGGTCGCCACCCCCGGCTCCCAGCGCACCTCCGCGGGCAGCCGATCCGGGTCCAGGTGCAGCAGCACCAGGTCGGGGTGCCCCGGGAAGATCCGGTTCGCGGGCAGATGCACCTGGTAGGGCGCGGACAGGTGAATGAAGCCCTCGGTCGCCAGTGACGGCGAGCGATACTCGCCCACCACCCGCGCGGCTTCCCAATCGGCCCGAGCGCACATGTGCAGCAGGGTTTTCGACGTCGGCTTCGGTGCGTTTCCCACCGCCCCAACCTACTCGGCCGGGCGTGCTCACACGGCCGACCGGGCCGGTTCGCACACCGGTTCACCGCGCCGATGCGCAGAGCTGGTTCGCCACGCCGCTCCACCGCACCGATTCATCGAGCCGGTTCGCCCCCGTTCACCGCGCCGGTTCACCAAGGCGCACCGAGCCGAGTCGGCGCGGCGACGAGGCGGTGGAACGTGAACGGGCGGAGGGGCCGTGGAACCGATGCCGGGTCATGGGAACGCAGGGCGAACAAGGTGCACGGCTACGTCATTTCACCGAGCCGGTTCGCCCCAGTTCACCGCGCCGGTCCACCGCGCCGATTCACCAAGGCGCACCGAGCTGAGCCGGGGCGGCGACGAGGCGGTGGAACGTGAACGGGCGGAGGGGCCGTGGAAGGGATGGCGGGTCAGTGGAACGCGGGGCGGGCCAGGTGCACGGCTACGTCGTTCACGCCCACGCGTGCCGGGGCGAAGCGGCCGACCGCCTGCGCGCCGACAACGGGGTCGGCGGTCCACACGCTCACCGCCGGTGCGGCGGACGTGCGCGGGGCCAGGTCGAAGGCTTCACCGGCATCGGCGACCCGCACCACCGGCAGCACCGGCCCGAGGGTCTGGTGGGTGAGCACCGCCATGGTCGGGTCGACGTCGCCGAGCACCGTCGGCTCGAAGACGTGCCCGATCCCGGTGCCGCCGCAGACCAGGGTGGCGCCCTTGAGCAGCGCGTCGCGGACCTGCTCGCGCACCAGCTCCAGCTGGGACGGCGAGGTCATGACACCGAGCCCGGGATCGTCGCCGATCATGGGCCCGAACGCCGCGGCCTCCTGCGCGAGTTTGCCCAGGAACTCGTCGTAGACAGCGGATTCCACGTAGACGCGCTCGATGCTGGCGGTGCTTTGCCCGCTGTTCGCCAGCCCGCCGAGCGCGACGCAGGCGGCCGCGCGATCGAGATCGGCGTCGGCCAGCACGAGGGCGGCGGACTTGCCGCCCAGATCGAGGCAGCAGGGAATGAGCCGGGCGGCCGCGCGCAGCGCCACCACTTTGCCGGTCTCGACGCTGCCGGTGAAGCGCACGTAGTCGACGCAGTCGAGCAGCGCCGGCCCGGACTCGGGCCCGGCGACGGTCTCGAAAACCGCCGGCGCGCCCAGACTTGCCCAGCCGTTGACCAGGGCCCGCACGGACAGCGGGGTCCGCGAAGAGGGCTTGACGACCACCGCGGCCCCGGCCACCAGCGCGGGCACGGCGTCGAAGATCGCCAGCGCCAGCGGGTAGGTCCACGACCCGATCACCCCGGCCACCCGGCAGGACTGGTGCGCGAGGGCCGACTGTGTGCCCGCGTCGGCCCGGCGGGCGAGCTGCGGGTGACCGCCGCGCAGGAATTCGGCGGCGTGCGAACGGTGGTGATCGAGGGCGGCCAGGGCCAGGCTCACTTCCGCCCCGGCTTCGGTGGTGGTCTTCCCGGTTTCCAGCGCGAGCAGGGTGGTGAGACCATCCCTGTTGTCCTGCAACCAATTACGGAATGCGCCCAGCCAATTGACACGACCGACCACGCCGAGTGATCGCCATAGCGCGCTCCGGTCGCGAAGTCGTTCGACGGTGTCGCGCACCTGATCCGGGGATTCGGTGGCGATGATGTCCACGACCCGGCCGTCGGCGGGGGCGATGACGGTGAGCATGGGCGGGAGGACCTTTCCGGCGTCCTGAACCTTGCTGTGTGTGCGTTGCGCGGTGCGCATGAATCTCACCGTATGACTGGGTGTTTCGGCCAACCAGCTTGCAATCGGCCACGAATCGGCGAATATGGGCCGCACCCAGGCACCCTACCGGCCGGTAACGGCCCGGGGACGCCGAAAGTTTGCGAGTATGCCTGAGTGACGGAAGAGTTGGCACAGCTACGTTCCATCACCAGCACCGCGCTGCTGGCCGATTTCGCGCTGGGTCGCGGGTTGCTGCTGCCCGCGGTGCTGGCCGGTAGCGGCATCAAGGAAGCGGATCTGCGCGCTCCGTCCACCGAAATCACTCTGGAACAAGAGTTCTCGGTCACCCGCAACGTCGTCGCGGGCATCAACGACGAGCCCGGGCTGGGTTTGCTGGCGGGGTTGCTGTGCCATCCCCCGTCCATGGGCGTGCTCGGTTTCGCCCTGATGAGCAGTGCGACGCTGCGCCAGGCCATGGACATCGCGCTGCGCTACGCCGATCTGTCGTTCACCGCGGCGCAGCACCGGCTGGAGAACCGGGGCGCTCAGGTCTGGGTGGTCCGGGACGACAGCGAATTGCCGCCGGAGATAAGACGTTTCACGCTCGAGCGCGATCTGGCCGCGATCGCCACCATTCAGCAGGATCTGCTGCCCATGCGGATTCCGGCCGTCCGGGTCGAGCTGTGCGTGGAGGCGCATCCGATCTACGAGATGTTCGGCGCGGTCTTCGGCGTCGAAGAAGTCACTTTCGATATGCCCCAGTCCCGCATCTGTTTTCAAGCGAGCACGCTGGAGACTCCCTTGCCACAAGCGAACATATCGACCGCCCGGTTCTATGAGCAGCAGTGCAACGACCTCATGGAGAGCCGGCACAGCCGCAGCGGCCTCAGCGGCCGCGTCAGACAGTTGCTCATCCGGCACGCCGGTTCCGCGGACCAATCCCGGATCGCCGCCGACCTCGATGTCAGCGTCCGCACCCTGCGCCGCCGCCTCGCCGAGGAGGGCACCACCTTCCGCGAACTGAGCACCGAGACGGTCGGCCTGCTGGCCGAGGAACTGCTCATCGCCGGGCTCACCGTGGAACAGGCGGCCGAACGCCTCGGCTACTCCAGCGTGTCGGCGTTCGCCTCGGCGTTCCGCACCTGGAAGGGGCAGTCGCCGGGACACTTCGGCAGGCTGCACCGGGGCCGCGCCACGGTGCGTTCCTGACGCTGTCACCAGGCGTTCTCGCCGGGAGCCGGGGTCCGGCCCCCGGCGTGCCCTCGCGCACGTGGTAGACCGTCGGGTACGACGTACCCGACCTGCCCGATCTGCGAGGAACCATGAGCCCGTCCCTGATCATGTCTGCCCGCGATATCGAGTTCCTGCTCTACGACTGGCTCGACGTGGAGTCCCTGACCGATCGCGAGCGTTTCACCCACCACTCCCGCGACACCTTCGATCAGGTGCTGCGCCTGTGCCAGGACCTCGCCACCACCTACTTCGCGCCGCACAATCGCGAGAACGATCTGCACGAGCCCGAGTTCGACGGGGAGCGGGTGCGCATCATCCCCGCCGTGGGCAAGGCGGTGCGCGCCTTCGCCGACGCCGGAATGGTCGGTGCGGCAATGGATCACGAGATCGGCGGCATGCAGCTGCCGCACGTGGTCTACACCGCGTGCATGTCGTGGTTCCACGCCGCCAACGTCGGCACCACCGCCTACGCCCTGCTGACCACCGGCAACGCCAATCTGCTTGCGGTGCACGGCAGCCCGGAGCAGATCGACCGCTTCGTACGCCCCATGCTGGAGGGGCGCACCATGGGCACCATGGCGCTGTCCGAGCCGCAGGCGGGCTCGAGCCTGGCCGACATCACCACCCGCGCGGTCCCCCAGGAGGACGGCACCTACCGGATCTTCGGCCGCAAGATGTGGATCTCCGGTGGCGACCACGACCTTTCGGAGAACATCGCGCACCTGGTGCTGGCCCGGGTTCCCGGCGCGCCCGAGGGCACCCGCGGGATCTCGCTGTTCATCGTGCCCAAGTTCCTGCCCGGCGACCCGGACACTCCGGGCGCGACGGGCGAGCGCAACGACGTGGTGCTGGCCGGCATCAATCACAAGATGGGCTGGCGCGGCACGGTCAACACCGCGCCCGTCTTCGGTGACGGCAACTTCACCCCGGGCGGGCAGGCGGGGGCGGTGGGCTATCTGGTCGGCGCGCCCAATCACGGTCTGGCGCAGATGTTCACCATGATGAACGAGGCCCGCATCGGCGTCGGGCTGGCCGCCACCGCGCTCGGCTACACCGGCTACCTCAAATCCCTCGACTACGCCCGCGGGCGGCCGCAGGGCCGGGCGCTGGGCGTGCGCGGCGGCCCGCAGACCCCGATCGTGGACCACCCCGACGTCCGCCGCATGCTGCTGGCCCAGAAGTCCTATGCCGAAGGCGCACTCGCGCTGCAGCTCTACTGCGGCCGGCTGGTCGATCTGGAGCGCACCGCGCGCGACGAGGCCGAGCGCACCCGCGCGAGCACCCTGCTGCGCGTGCTCACCCCCATCGCCAAGAGCTGGCCGAGCCAGTGGTGCCTGGCCGCCAACGACCTCGCCATCCAGGTCCACGGCGGCGCGGGCTACACCCGCGACTACGACGTGGAACAGCACTACCGCGACAACCGGCTCAACCCCATCCACGAGGGCACGCACGGCATCCAGAGCATGGACCTGCTGGGCAGGCAGGTGACCCTGGACAACGGTGTCGCCCTGGTCACCCTGCTCGAGGTGTTCGCGGCCACGGTCGCCGCCGCCCGTGCCGCCGGCGACACGGAGCTGGGCGAGTTCGCCACCGCACTCGAGGCCGCGGCCGGACGGCTCGCCGCCACGACGGCGGGTCTGTGGCGGGACGGGGATCCGGTGTCGGCGCTGGCCAATTCCGCGGCCTACCTCGAGGCGTTCGGGCACATCGTGCTGGCCTGGATCTGGCTCGAACAGGCGCTGGCCGCGACCCCGCGCGCCGAGCGCGGGGAAGCCTTCGGACTCGGCAAGCGCGCGGCCGCCCGGTACTTCTTCCACTGGGAATTGCCGCGCACCGGTCCGCAGTTCGATCTCCTGGACTCCGGGGACCGCACGACCCTCGCACTCGACCCCTCTTGGCTGTGAGCTTGCTACCTGTGTCCCGAGGGTTATCGAATAGGAGTGTGGGTGTCGGTGCTCGCGGGTAGTCTCCCGGTAGACAACTCGATAAGCGGCTCGCAAGGGGGTCCCCCAGGGCCCCGGGGAGTACCGGCAGCGGCCGGTCCGCCTCCAGCCTGGGCCTGTTCGCTTTAAGCGAAACCCCAGGTCGTGTTAGGCAAAACACACGGGAAACTCCACGGGAACAAAGACCTCCGCTCGAACGTCTGACAGAGTAGTCATCAACCACTGCTGGGAAGTAGCGGTAGCGAGCCCACAGAGTGGACTGTGGGCCCCACACCAGGCGAACGGTGCGCGAGCCCCGGGAGCCAGGACGGAGGAGTCATGCCAGGAACCCTGACAAGCACCCCACTGACCGCGGTCGACCGTTGTGACCGCTGCGGGGCGGCTGCGCGCGTGCGCGCAACCCTTCCCGCTGGTGGCGAGTTGCTCTTCTGCCAGCATCACGCCAACGAGCACATGGATCGTCTCCGTGAGCTCGCGGCCGTGATCGACACGGAGTCGGCACCGGCGCTCTAATCAGCTCCTCCACCTCGGGGCAGTGTTCCGGCCTTCGGGGGGTCCGCTCGAAAATTGAATCTTCCCAACAGAATTACCGGCAACGGGCGACCCAATGGGCCGCCCGTTGTTCAGTTTTCCCGGCCGGACTTGCGCACAACGGATTCGTCGTGTCTGCGGGCGGGATCCATTCCGAAGGAGAGCGTTCTGTCCACCGCGCACGCCACCTATCTGATCGACCGGCACATGTTCGCCCTGTGGACCTGGGACGGGGCCGGGCCGGGTCCGGCGCCCGCCGCGCAGGGTGAGACCGAGACCATCGCACTGGCCGTGCCCGAGGGGGACGGAATCGCGGTGACCGGGGTGCCCTGCGCGCTGATCGAGCCCGAGGAGTTCCTGGCCGGCGCACCCGCCCTGACGCGCGGGTGGCGGGCCGTACTGGACGGGGAGTCGGACGCGCTGCCGGTCGCCGCGCACGCGGTGCCCAACGCCACCGGGACGGCCATCGTGTCGGCCGAGCGAGCCGTGCGAACGCTCCGGGACACCGTCGCGCTCACCGGCGAGCTGCGCACGAGCCTGAAGGCCGAGCTGCGGCCCTATCAGGCCCGCGGCATCGCGTGGCTGCACGAGACCACCGCGGTGCACGGCGGCGCGGTGCTCGCCGACGAGATGGGGCTGGGCAAGACCGTGCAGGCCATCGGGTATCTGCTCGGGCGGGCGAGCGCGGGGGCGAGCCTGGTGGTGTGCCCGACCTCGCTGGTCGGGAACTGGGTGGCCGAGATCGAACGGTTCGCGCCGGGACTGCGCGCGGTGGGGTGGCGCGGGGGTGCGCAGCCCGCCGCCGAAGCGGGCATGGTGGTCGTCACCGGGTATCCGACGCTGCGCGGGCACGGGCCGGCGCTGGCCGAGAAGCAGTGGGCCGCGGTCGTGTTCGACGAGGCCCAGGTGCTCAAGAATCCGCGCACGCAGGTGTCGAAGGCGGCGCGGACGCTGCGTGCCGACGCCCGGGTCGCGCTGACCGGGACGCCGGTGGAGAACCACCTCGAGGAGTTGTGGGCACTGCTGAATCTGGTCGCGCCACAGGAGTTCACGCACCGGGCGCAGTTCCGGCGGCGGTTCGTGCGGCCGATCAGCGAGGGGTCGGCCCCGGCGGTGCTGCGGTTGCGCGACGCGATCGAACCGATCGCGCTGGCGCGCCGCAAGACCGAGGTGGCGGCCTCGCTGCCGCCCAAGATCCACTGCGATGTGGTGTGCGATCTGACCGTCGAACAGGAGCGGCTGTACGACAGCCTGCTCGAGCGGGCGGAATCGGAGGGGTTCGGTTCCGGCGGGCAGCGCCACACCCGACTGCTCGCGGTACTCACCGAGCTCAAGCAGGTCTGCAATCATCCGGGGCTGATCACCGGCGAGCTGGGCGAATTGGCCGGGCGCTCCGGGAAATTCGACGTGTGCGCCGACATCCTGGCCAACAATGTGGAGGCCGGCGCGCCGACGCTGGTGTTCACCCAGTACCGCAGGACCGGTGAGCTGCTGGTGCGGTACTGCGCGGAGGAGTTCGGCGTCACCGCGCCGTTCTTCCACGGCGGGCTGAATCAGGCCGAGCGCACCGAGATCGTCACGGGGTTCCAATCCCCGGACGGGCCACCGATTCTGGTCCTGAGCCTGCGCGCGGCGGGCACCGGGCTCACTCTCACCCGCGCCGCCGACGTCGTCCACTTCGACCGCTGGTGGAATCCCGCGGTCGAGGCGCAGGCGTCCGATCGCGCGCACCGCATCGGCCAGACCCGCACCGTCACCGTCACCACCCTGACCTCGGGGACCACCATCGAGGAGCACATCGCGGGCATGCACGACCGCAAATCCGCCCTCACCGACCTGTCGGACACCTCGGGGATCGCGGCCCTGGCCCGCCTCGACGACGACCGGCTGTTCGAGATCCTGCGCCGAAAGCGAGCCAACTGACATGCCCGACAACGAGTTCGGCTACACCGGCTGGGGCATGGACTGGGTGCGCCTGGCCGAGCCGCTGAAACAGACCAAACCCGAACCCCTGCTCCCCCGTGCGCGCAGCATCGCCCGCAACAACGGCGTACGGATCCTCATCGAGGGCAACCACGTTCAGGCGAACATCCACCGCGGCTCCGAAGCCTCGGTGACCTACCTGGAGGTGACGCCGCTGGACGGCCCCACGATCCGGGCGCTGGAGCAGGTGGTCCCGGCAACGGCCCTGACCCTGACCGACGAGCACCGCGCCGCCGTGGCCGCCCTCGGCATCGCCCTGACGCCCCGGTTGGCCCGCATCGACTGCTCGTGCCGGGCCCGCAACGACCGCTGCCTGCACTTCTTCGCCACCTGCTACGCGCTGGCCCGGCAGGTGGACGAGACCCCGTGGCTGGCCCTCGATCTCCAGGGCTACCGCAACGCCGCGCCCGGGGCGGCGGCCGACGAGAACCTGCCGCCCGCGCGCTGGACCCCGATCAACACCCTCGACCCGAAAACATTCTTCGAGTCGGTATCTACGTAGTCAGGCCCCCTATCCCAGGTTTTGGTGAAAGCCGCACTCGCGGAGTTCTTTTCGTGACAGAGTGGGCCCGCGATCGCGGCGGACGGGGGTGGAATCCGCACCGCCGCGATCCGGTCCATCACTTTCACCCGGGGAATCACATGACACTGCGACATCGCGCGCTGATGGCTGCCACGGCCGTCGGCGTGCTCACCGTTCTCACCGCCTGCGGCAGCGGATCGCCGGAGCGGAAGAGCGCCGCACCCACCACGACCGCCGCCCCCGCCGAAATGCGACTACCCACCACCACGGTCGCTCCCACCACGACGTCCGACGTCGTAACCCCGACCACCACAACGGTATTGGTCACAACGACGGTGCCCGTGGTCGCGCCCCCGGTAGTCCCGCAAACCCAGCCCGCCGCCGCACCGGCCCCCGCCGCACCGTCGGTGAGTTACAAGAACTGCGCCGCGGTCAAAGCCGCAGGCGCGGCGCCCTTGCGCCGCGGCGACCCGGGCTACAGCACCAGCCTGGACCGCGATGGTGACGGCATAGCCTGCGAGAAGTAGTTCCCCGGCATTCGGTTCGGGTAGCTGACCGAGTCCGGCACGCAATCGGAAACGGCCGATTGCCCGCCCGCGCGCAGCTCGCCCCAGGCGCCGACACCGGCCAGGCTTCGGTATGCCGCTGAGGTCCGAACTCCGTGCCGTCCGTGATGACCGGCGGCACCGCCTGATACGGATGCCGGTCTCGCGGACACGGCGAGCGATTCAAGGCATGGGCAGCGCGCCCGCAACCGGAACCGTTGGGTCCGAGTGGACCTCGGCATCTCCGGGGCCGAACCCGTTCGCCACGAAACCCGAACCGGCCGTCACCGACAGCGGGTGCAGACCCGGAACATCATTGGATCGAGTGGACTTCGGGACCTCGCAGGCGAGGTCGGACCGCTGCGGAGCCTGCCTCACGAACAGGGGCGGAGGCCGGCGGCGGACCTCGGTGGGATGGAGCGAACCTCGCGCCCGCAACCGGAACTCGCTCGCCGAAATCGGGGGCGACGGTCGCCGAAGTTCGGTGACGCGGAGCGGACTTCGTAGTCGGCGGGGGCTCGGCGGTCAGGGGCGGCGGGCGCGGAAGCGGAACATCGTCGGGTTGGAGCGGACCTCGACGTCGGTGAAGCCCGCGGACTTCAGGCGGGCGGGGAGGGTGGCCGGCGGGACGGGGACGCAGACGTCGCCGACGTGCATCAGGCGGAAGGGGAGGGTGTCGCGGCCGTCTATGCCGGCGAACACGCCGCCGGGGCGCAGGACCCGGAACGCCTCGGCGAAGAGGTCGTCCTGGCGGGCGGGGGTGGGGACGTGGTGGAACATCGTGAACGCCACCACGGCGCTGAAGTCGTTGTCCGGCAGGGGCATCGCGGTGCCGTCGCCGTCGATCACCGCCAGGCGGCCCGGGTGGCGTGCGCGCAGGCGGGCGGCCAGGGCGGCGTCGATCTCCAGGCCGGACAGGGCCGCGGTGCGGGTGCGCAGGGCCGCGATGTTGGCGCCGTAGCCGGGGCCGATCTCGAGGGTCCGGTCGCCGAGGTCCAGGCCGGACAGCGCCCACGGGACCAGGGTGGTGGTGCTGGCGCGCTCCCAGAGGGTGGAGCGGCAGCCCAGTTGATGGAAGTAGTTCATGCCCATGGCTCGACGGTAGGCACGCGACGCCGGAGGCACGAGCGGCTACGGTGACAAACTGTGTCGCCAAACGGTCAAGCGCCGGTCGTCGCCGCACCGGGGGGACCCACCGCCATGGTTTTCGGGGCGGGACGGCTGCCGCCCGGGCACTGGTTCGACGAGCACGAGCATCCGCAGCATCAGATTGCCTGGGCCGCACGGGGAGTCATCACCGTCGAGGTGGGTGCGGGGCGCTGGGTGCTGCCGCCGACGCGGGCACTGTGGATTCCGGGCGGCATCGCCCACCGCACCGGCACCTACGCAGGCGCGATGATTCGCGGGATCTACCTCGAGCCGGACCGCACCCCCGTGCGCTTCACCCGGCCCACGATGCTGCGGGTCACGCGGCTGCTGCGCGAGCTGTTCGACCATCTCACCTCGGGTACGGCCACCGCCGCCGAACGCGAACGCGCCGAAACCGTCATCTTCGACCTGCTCGAACCGGTCGAGGTGAGCCCGCTGGGCGCGCAACTGCCCGAGGATCCCCGCGCCCGGGCGGTCGCGGACGCCCTGATCGCCGATCCCGCCGATCCGCGCACGCTGACCGAACTGGCCGCCACCGTCGCGGTCGCCCCGCGCACCCTGGCCCGCGCGTTCCGCACCGACACCGGAGTCACCTTCGGCCACTGGCGAACCCGGATTCGCCTCGCCGCCTCGCTCCCCCTCCTGGCCGCCGACCTCCCGCTCGCGCGGATCGCGACCCGCGTCGGCTACGCCACCCCGAGCGCCTACGCGGCCGCGTTCCGCCGCGAGGTCGGCTGCACCCCGCGCGAATACTTCACGCGCTGAACGAGATCGCCCGGGCAACGAGCACGAACGCTCACCCCCGCACGGGTGTCGCGTCCGTGGCTCCGACCCGTACGGCGAAAGGTGTCGGTACCCCTCGCTACGGTCGGGGGATGGCCAATGCGCGGTACAGCTTCGACGGGGAGCTATGGGAGTGGGAGGGCAAGGCCTCGTGGCATTTCGTGAGCGTCCCGGAGGAGCTCGCCGATGAGATCGAGGCGCTGCACGGGCACAACGCCAACGGGTTCGGGTCGGTGAAGGTGCACGCGACCATCGGGGCGACCACCTGGACCACGTCCATGTTCCCGGACAAGAAACGCGCCACGTACATCCTGCCGGTGAAAAAGCCGGTCCGCGTCGCCGAGGATCTGGCCGCCGGCGAGGCGCTACACGTGGACATCGAGATCGCCGTGGGCTGAGCCCGCACCGAGCCGACGAGTTCGGGCGGCAGCGCGGAACCGGGCTCTGTACCGGGCGTCCGGCCGGGTCGGGGCACGGCGTCACGCACGAGGATCCGGCCGGCCGAGTGCCCGGCGGGCCCGCGGCGGGCGGACCGGTATGCGCCTGCCGCGAACCGTGTCGCGGCTACTGACGTCTCAGTGCGGCAATCCGCTCGACCAACTGGTCGGCGGTCGCCAGCGCGGTCGGCGGGCCGCCGCACTCGCGGCGCAGATCGCCGTGGATCACGCCGTGCGGCTTGCCGGTCCGGTGATGATGCATGGCCACCAGGCTGTTCAGCTCGCGCCGCAGCTCACCGAGTTTGTCGGCGGTGGCGGCCCGCTCGGCCGCGGCGACCCCGCCCGCACCGCCCGGCCGACCGGATTCGGCTGCCGCACTGCGCTCCTGGAGCTGGCGGGTCTGCCGGTCCTGCAGGAGGGTGCGCATCTGGTCGGCGTCCAGCAGCCCGGGAATCCCGAGGTAGTCGGCTTCCTCGTCACTGCCGGAGAAGGTGGCGGTGCCGAACGAGTCGCCGTCGTAGATGACCTGATCGAGCTCGGCGTCCGCGGCCAGCGCGACGAACTTCTTTTCCTCCTCGCCGGGCTCGTCCTTCTGCTTGTTGGCGTCGATGAGGAGCTCGTCCTCGAGCGAGTTGGCCTCGCGATGCGGCTTGCCGATGACGTGGTCGCGCTGCACCTCGAGCTGCGCGGCGAGGTCGAGCAGCACCGGCACCGAGGGCAGGAAGACGCTCGCTGTCTCCCCCGTTCTGCGTGCGCGCACGAACCGGCCGATGGCCTGTGCGAAATACAGCGGTGTCGACGCGCTGGTGGCGTACACGCCGACCGCCAGGCGCGGCACGTCCACGCCCTCGGACACCATGCGCACCGCGACCATCCACGGGTCGGTGCTGTTGCTGAATTCGCCGATCCGATCCGAGGAACCGGGATCGTCCGAGAGCACCACGGTCGGCTTGGTGCCCGAGATGTGTTCGAGCAGTTCGGCGTAATCGCGCGCCTTGTCCTGGTCGGTGGCGATGACCAGGCCGCCCGCGTCGGGCATGCCGGTGGCGCGCAGCTGGCGCAGCCGGGTATCGGCGGCCTGCAGCACCTTGGACATCCAGTCACCCGCCGGGTCCAGCGCGGTGCGCCACGCGCGCGCGGTGTGCTCGGGGCTCAGCGGCTCGCCCAGGCGGGCGGAGTACTCGTCGCCCGCGCTGTCCCGCCAGTGCGCTTCGCCGGAGTAGGCGAGGAACACCACGGGCCGCACCACGCCGTCGGCCAGCGCCTCGGAATACCCGTAGGTGTGATCCGCGCGCGACTTCTCGAAACCGGACTCGTCGGCCTCGTAGGTGATGAACGGAATCTTGGAGTCGTCGCTGCGGAACGGCGTGCCGGTGAGCGAGAGCCGCCGGGTGGCGTCGCCGAACGCCTCCTCGACCGCGTCACCCCAGCTCTTGGCATCGCCGGCGTGGTGCACCTCGTCCATGATGACCAGCGTGCGGCGGTTCTCGGTGCGCACGCGGTGCTTGAACGGATGCGAGGCCACCTGCGCGTAGGTGACGACCACACCGTGATAGTCCGCCGAGGTGGATCCGGTGGTGTTGGAGAAGTTGGAGTCCAGCTGCAGCCCGATGCGCTGCGCCGAGGCCGCCCACTGGTGTTTGAGGTGCTCGGTCGGCGCGATCACCGTCACCTGATCGACCGTGCGATCGGTGAGCAGCTCGGACGCCACGCGCAGCGCGAAGGTCGTCTTGCCGGCGCCGGGTGTGGCGACGGCGAGGAAATCGCGTGGCTTGCTCGTCAAATACTTGGTGAGAGCCCTGCGCTGCCATGCACGTAACGAACCGCCACCACCCGAAGTCACTCGGTAGAGAGTAGCGATCGGAACCGACACTCCACCAATCCGACACAGCACCGAGTAGTGCCGCACGACACATCATGGGTCCGCGCACATTCGAAACCCTGGTGGGAGATGCTGTAGCAACCATGAACGAGCACGAGAATCCCACGCAACACGCCGACGCCCCCGCGCCGGACGGGACGAGCGTGCGCGCGGCCACCCGCTGGGGTCGTGTTCGACAGCTCATCGCGCACGTCGCGGTGAAGGCGTGGAACGACTCGATCTTCGCGAAGTCGGCGGCCGCGGCGTTCTGGCAGACCCTGTCGCTGGCGCCGCTGCTGCTGGGCCTGCTCGGCAGCCTCGGCTACGTGGGGCACTGGTTCGGGCCGAACACCGTCGGCATCGTGGAATCGAAGATCATCACGTTCAGCCGCAACCTGTTCAGTCCGAGCGTGGTCGACGATCTCATCGCCCCGACCGTCACCGATGTGCTCAAACGCGGGCACAGCGGGGTCGTCTCGGTCGGTTTCGTGCTGTCGCTGTGGGCCGGGTCCTCGGCCATGGCGACCTTCGTGGACGCCATCACCGCCGCGCACGGGCAGGCCAACGCCCGGCATCCGGTCTGGCAGCGCATCTTCGCGCTGTGGCTGTACGTGCTGTTCCTGGTGGCCTCGGTATTGATCCTGCCGCTGGTGGCGCTGGGGCCCTCGCTCATCGGGCGGGTGCTGCCCTCGGGCTGGCGCGAGCCCGGTCTGCGGCTCATCGACTCGTTCTACTACCCGGGCGTGGGCCTGCTGCTCATCGCGGGACTGGCCGCCCTGTACAAACTCGCGCTGCATCGCACGCTGCCGTTCCATCGGCTGTTCGGCGGAGCGCTGGTGGCCGGTGTGTTCTTCATGACAGCCAGCGAAGGGCTGCGCAGATATCTGTCCTGGATCACCAGAACCGGGATCAGCTACGGCGCGCTCGCCACGCCGATCGCGTTCCTGCTCTTCACGTTCTTCCTCGGCTTCGCGGTCATCCTCGGCGCGGAATTCAACGCCAGCGTGCAGGAGTTCTGGCCCGCGCGGGCGACCCGTTCGACGCAGATCCGCCGGTGGTGGGCGGCGCGCAAGCGAAGACAGGAAGCCGAGAACGCGGATCCGGGGATGGTCGGCCCCGTTCCACCGCCGGTGCGAATCTCGAAGGACACCCGGCCCGAAGCGACCGACCCGCATGATCGCGCCGGCAGCGGCCGCCGCGACGGCGACGGCAGACTGTTCCCCTCGAGCAGTAGATGACCGCACGGGAAAGGGCGGCGGAGCGATTGCCCCACCACCCTCGTCTCAGGTCTGCGGATACCCGATCCGCGCGAACCTAGCGCTGCTGATGAGCGCGCTGGCGCTGCTCGTCGAGTTCGGCCTGAGCGCGCTCCTTCTCGGCCTCGGCCTCCTTCTTGGCCGCGTCCCGCTGGGACTGGGCCTTGTCCTGCTGGCTGCGACCTTCGTCGCGCAGTCCCTCGTTGCCGAAGACGGTGCCGGCGGCTTCCTTGGCCTTGCCCTTCACACCTTCGACGGCGCCTTCGAAACCTTCGCGGGGTCCACTCTTGTCATGTTCGGACATGGGATTCTTCCTCCCGATCGATTGACAGTGACATTCCGGACCTACCCGTGAGTTCGGGGCCGAAACAGAGCCTGGGACACCGAGATTCGCGTCACCCACACACGACGCGGGCAAACGAGCGCCCCACCCGTGACTCCCGCTGGGTAGGCTGAGCGCGCCGGTCCGGGATCCGTGTTCGCTCGAGCTGGGAGATTCGCGTGCCACCTACCGCCCGCACCACGAACAGCGCGTTCGACTCGCTCATCGCGCGAGCCGACGACTCCATGTGGATCGTCACCACGGTCGCCGACGGCGAACGCGCGGGCTGCCTGATGGGCTTCGGCACCCAGGTGAGCATCACCCCGCGCCGCTTCCTGGCCTGCCTGTCCAAGACCAACCACACCTACCGCGTGGCGCTGCGCGCCGACCACCTGGCGCTGCACCTACTCCCGGCCGACGGGTTGGCGCTGGCACAGCTGTTCGGTGCCGAAACCGGCACGGAAATCGACAAATTCGAGCACAGCGACTGGCAGCCGGGTCCGCACACGATGCCGATCCTGACGGCGGCCGCGGGCTGGTTCGCCGGAAAGATAGTGCAGACCAACGACTTCGGTGACCACGTCGGCTTTCTGATCGACCCCACCGCGGCACAGGCCGCGACCGGGGACGCACCGCCCCTGCGGTTTTCGGCGGTGGCCGGTCTGCGTCCCGGTCATCGGGCGTGACATCGGCCCGGATCAACACGTCGCCTCGTCGGTGAGTCGCCGTCGGCGTCGACGGTGTGCGGTCCCCGGGTCGCGCAGTCATCGCCTTCGGGTGGCTCACGAGCGCTGCTGGTCGGATATTCTCCGGATACCCGCCGGTCTCGGGATCAATCCTCCACCTCGATCCCGTGCCGGTCGCCGCTCGGGCATACCCGCCGCCCGGCGTGCTCAGTCGCGGGCGAACAGCGAATCGGCGTAGTCCGCGTCGGCGGAACGCCCACGGCCCGAACGGCTTCCGACGTAGGCCCATTCGCGGATCGTGGCCAGGGCGCGGGGCAGCAGTTCGACACCGGCCGGGCGGTTGCGGATCGGGTCGAAGTAGGTGGGCGCGGCGCCGACCTCGAGTTCGCTGACCACCAGGTGCGCCAGCGTGCGGGACGGGCCGCTGCGCGAGGTGGCGGTCAGTTCGAATCCGGTGCCGCCGTCGCTGACTCCGGAGTTGAAATCGGAGAGATCGGCGGTGTCGGGCTGCGGGGCGGCGGGCCGGGCGCCCAGCCAGAGCGCGGGACCGTCCTCGAACCGGTACGGCATGAGGCTGCCGTAGTTGGCGGATTTCCAGCCGCGCACGGGCAGCGGCAGCAGCCGGGTGGCCGCGCTCGTTCCGGTGGTGGCCAGGGTCAGATCCCACGGCCGGTCGTCCCGGTCCAGCACGCGCAGCGCCAGCCCGAGCACGTCCGGGAGACCGCCCGGCAGCCCGGTGCCCTTGGAGATCCGCACCGCGGCGGGGCGTTCGGTGGTGCCGAGCAGCTTCACGAACTGTGGATCCACCGCGTGCACCATGCCGGCCAGGGGGACGCCGGTCGGATGGAACACCCGCCCGCGCCGCACGCGGGCCACCACCGTGAAGATGCCGGAAACGGTGTTGTCGATCAAGCCCACTATGTCCTCCAGACCGGGGTTTCTCCCTTTCGGTCGGCAATACCCCGGCGAACGCCCCCGAATCGCGGCCGCGAACGCGCTGCTCACCACATTTCCACGCCCTGACCGGGCGTGTGTATTCGCCCGAGAACCGGGCAAACCTCCCTCGGCAGGTTCCACTCCCCGATTCTCGAAGGAGTCGTCATGGCCGACGAAAGTGTGTATCGCGTTCAGTTCGTCCCGAACTGCCCCGCCGCGGGCGACGCCTTCGGCGACCGCCTCCGCGAGCTGGGCGGCATGCTCGTCTACGGCCTCTACCCGAGCTCGGTGGTGGTCTCGCTGACCGCGCCCGCCGCCGCGGAACTCGCCGAGCTGGCCCTGGTGGATCGGGTGGAGAGCGTGACCGGCGAGTACGCCGTGTCCTGACCGGGTCCGGGCGAGCAGCCCCGCGGCACAGCGTTCCCCGAGTGAACTGGAGTGAGCGGTGAAATTCGGATACACCCTGATGACCGAGCAGAGCGGCCCGCGCGAGCTGGTCCGCTACGCGGTCGCCGCCGAAGCGGCCGGTTTCGACTTCCTGGTCAGCAGCGACCACTATTCGCCGTGGCTGGCCGAGCAGGGCCACGCCCCGCACGCCTGGACCATGCTCGGCGCGGTGGCGCAGGCGACCCGCGATATCCCGTTCATGACCTACGTGACCTGCCCGACCATGCGTTATCACCCGGCCGTGGTCGCACAGCAGGCCGCGACCCTGCAGATTCTGGCCGAGGGCAGGTTCACCCTGGGGCTGGGCAGCGGGGAGAGCCTCAACGAACACGTGATCGGCACGGGCTGGCCGGGCCTCGAGGAACGCCAGGATCGGCTGGCCGAAGCGATCGGCATCATTCGCGCACTGCATTCGGGCGAGACGGTGGATACGCACGGGCGGTGGTACCGGATCGACGCTGCCAAAATCTGGGACCTGCCGCCGCAGCCGGTCCCGATCGCCGTCGCGGTGTCCGGTGCGCGATCGGTGCGCCGGTTCGCGCCCCTGGCCGACGAGATGGTCAGCACCAGCCCGGAAGCCGAAATCGTCCGATCCTGGCGCGCGGCACGCGATTCCGCCGCACCGTCCCGGGTAACGGGTCAGCTCCCCATCAGCTGGGACAGCGACCGCGACCGGGCGATACGCCGGGCCCACGAACAGTTCCGCTGGTCCACCGGCAGCTGGGACGTGAACGCGAATCTACCGACCCCCGCGGGATTCGCGGCGGCGACCGAGTTCGTCCGGCCCGAGGACGTCGCCGGCGCCATCGCATGCGGACCCGATCTCGACGCCATCGTGCGAGCGGTGCGTCCCTTCGCGGACGCGGGTTTCACCGATCTCGCCCTGGTTCAGGTGGGCGACGAGGAGCAGGATCGCTTCCTCGCCGAGGTGGCCGGACCGCTGCTGGCGAAACTGCGTGCCGCCGAAGGCATTTCCTGAACGACCGTCAGGGCGTCCGAGGTATGCGTTCGTGCAGCGTGAGCAGCAGGTGATCGAAGGCCGCCACGGTGACCGGGGACTCCGCCGGTACGTCGGGTAGTTCGAGAATCAGCTGCTCGGCCAGTACGCGGAGCTTCACGTTGGCCTCCTGGGAGCGCCAGGCCAGCACGCTGAACGCCTGTTCGGCGCTGATGCGGTACATGCGCATGAGCACGCCCTTGGCCTGTTCGATCACCGCGCGCGCCTCCACCAGTTCCGGAAGCCGTTCGTCGACCGCGACCCGCTCGGCCGAGGCCAGGGTTTCGCTGAGGTCGATGTAGAAACCGCTCGTGCCCACCGAGACCCCGGCATCGCCGAAGATGTGGTCGGACACGACCATCACCGTGTGCTGCTGCCCGGTGGTGTCCAGAAAGCGGTGCCTGCTCGAGAACGGCAGACCCTGCTCGATGGAGCGCGCGATGGAGGCGGCCACCAGCTCGCGGTCTTCCGGATGTTTGTGCGCCAGCAGCAGTTCGGTGGTCGGCTCGACCTCGCCCGGTGCGTATCCGTGCATGCGGTACAGCTCCGGCGACCATTCCCAGCGCTGGGAGGCGAACCAGAATCGGAAGCTCCCCGTCATCGCCCCGGTTCGCAGGCGCGATACCTCCGGTGAAGGCACACCCGCGACCACCACCGCGGGGTCCACGTGCGGGATCGAGAGGTGCGGGTGCCGCTCGCGCGTCATCGATGATCCTCCTGTCCTGATGACGTCGTTTATGGTTCGCATTGCATAGAATATCTATGCCAGTAGGTACAGATTTCTTTTAGCATTTGTGCGATAAAGTCGCAAGACCACCGCAGAGAGTTTCTCTCGACCGCCGAGGAGGATTGCCCGTGCCCGATCCCGGGGCGCCCCTACCGGACCCACACCTGCCCGACGCCGCACGCGGCGTCTACGGCATCTCCGTCGCCGCCGAGCTGGCGGGCATCAGCGTGCAGACCCTGCGCCTGTACGAGCAGCACGGCCTGCTCACCCCCGCCCGCAGCGCCGGCGGCACCCGCCGCTTCAGCGGCGACGACCTGGCCCGCCTGCGCCGCATCACCGACCTGACCGACCAGGGCGTGAACCTCGCCGCCATCGCGCGCATCCTCGACCTGGAAGACTCCAACGCCGATCTCACAGCGGACAATCTGCGGCTGGAAGGCGACAACCAGCGCCTGCGCGACCAGTCCTGACCCGCCCGCGGCCCGCTAGTCGACGGGGCGGCGGCGCTTGCGGTGGCTGGTGTCGCAGAGCGGGTAGATGGCCGAGCGGCGGCACAGGCACAGGGCGACTACGACGCGGTCGCAGTGGATGACTCGGCCATCGACGGTCACCAGCTCCAGCGGACCCTCCACCAGGGCGGGCCCGTCCACGGTGTAAGTGACTGTACGGCGGTCACTTTCGGGGTCGGTCGGCACGGATGACCACCAATTCCTCGACGTTCTGGCCGGGCCGGATGAGACCGCGATCAACCAGCCATCCCGCCCTTCTACGTAGTACCGGCCCGAACGGAACGCTCGCACGCGCGACCGTCGCGGCCTTCAGACCGGTATCCCGCAACCGCGTCAGCGTCGTGTCGACGCCGCACAGCGCGGAGTGGACCAGCAGGAATGTTCCTGTCTCGGAAAGCATCTCGGGCATCATGCGGCACAGCGAGTCGATGGCGGAGCGGCCGTCCGAGCCGGCGTCCCAACTGCGGGCCGCGCCGCGCGGCGGCTCCTGACCCGAGCAGGGCAGATAGGGCGGATTCGACACCACCACGTCGAAGCGGCGTCCGCGCAGCGCGGATCGGAAGTCGCCGCGGACCAGTTCCACGTCGAGCCCGCGCAGGCGGCTGTTGAGCCATGCCGAGGTCAGCGCCCCGCGCGAGATGTCGACGGCCGTGATGGCGGCCTCGGGAATCCGCGCGGCCGCGATGGCCAAGGCCCCGGTGCCGGTGCACACGTCGAGCACTCGGCTGCGCGGTGGGATTCCCGCTCCGGCCAGCGCACCGGCGAGTAGGTCGGTGTCGGCCTGCGGGCGGTACACGCCGGGCGTCCGCATCAACATCACGAATGTCGAATAGCCCGGAATTCGCGGTGTACACCGGAGACGGCCATCGATAATTCCTCGCGACCCTCGAATTCCAGGGAATCGAGCAACGACGTGCGGTCCGCGCGCCAGCACTCCAATACGTGTTCGGCGAAACGATTTTCGAGCAGTTCGGTGGCGCGAATTCCGAAGACGATGGATTCGCTCAGCTCCGGCTCCCGCTCCAGCAGATCACCGATGACGTCACGGCGCATGAGCTGTTCGTGCACCGCGTCGGCCTCCACGTGCTCGCGATAGAAGGCGACGCACGCGACGTCGGCCTCGAGTCGTTCGAGCACGTCGACCATGCGGCGCGAGGCCGGCGAAGACGTGATTTCGACCGACGCGAAATGCCCGACCCCGGCGCCGCGCAGCGCGCGATGCAAGCCGAACAGCGACATCATGTTGACCAGCGCGAGCATGGGCGCGGGTACCACGTCCAGGTAGCGCAGATAGCCCGGGTCCAGGCCTGCGCCCGCGAGCAGATCGGCGTATAGCCGCTGGTGAATCCGTTCACCGCGACCGCCGCCGAATTCGTCGAATTCGACCGCCACCAGTGCCGCCTTGGCCCTCCCACGCAGGCGCGGGATCAGCCACGCGTACGGATCGGCCTCCTGGTGGTGCAGGATCGACCGGTGTACGAAGTATTCGCGCACGTGCCGAGGTTCGCCGTCGTCCCGCAGGAAAGCGCCCACACCCGCATTCTCATCGGGCACGACCAGGAGTTCGTCGAGTTCATGCGCGACATCGGTGCCGGCAACGGTATCGGCTCGCAATGCCGCGAGAAATACTCGTTCCAGTTCCGCGCGCGCCCCGAGCAGCCCCGGATCCCATTCCCATGCCGGATCCACACCTGCGAACGCGTCGTAATGCAGCCCGTAGCAGGTATGCAGCGCCAGGTGCAGATCACGCCCGTACGGATCAGCTCCGGGGAGCGATATCGACACCGGCGATCCGACCGTCGTCCCGAGCGCGTCGATCACCCGGGACGACAGTTCGCCGCACGGTTGCGGAAGCACACGTCGAGCGATGGTGGTGGGCATGAGCAACTCCTTCGCAGCGAATAGGCGCTACTTCCCGCCTACCCACCGCGGGCCGATCCACTCGGCCCGCGGTCCGCGAACCCGGTCGCGCCTCGGGGTCGGTCCGAGTTTCGGATCGGCGATCGCGCACGAGATCGCGACGGGCCCGAAAGAGCCGCGGAGCAGACCGGGGCCGACGCACAGGACCACTCCCGGATGGCGACCGCGCGCGGGCAGGACCCCGAAGGCAGGACCGTTCCGACGACGTCGGCCGCCGTGGCCGACCTCACAATCAACGCCCGATGGAAGGTCGGCCGGGGTGGGTCGAGCAAGATGGTCGTGCGAATTGTCTGAGTGCGAGGAGAAATCGATAGTGGAACGCATCGGCGTGATCGGCGGCGGCACCATGGGTGCCGGTATCGCCGAGGTGGCTGCCCGTAACGGCAGCTCGGTCCTGGTTCTCGAACGCGACACCGAGGCGGCCGACGCCGCCGTGACGCGCATCGAGAAGTCCCTGGCGCGGGCGGTGAAGTCCGGCCGGCTCGAGCAGGCCGACGCCGACGCCGCCCGGGCGCGGATCACCCTCACCACCGCCATCGACGACTTCGCGGACCGCGAGCTGGTCATCGAGGCCGCCCCGGAGATCGAGTCGCTCAAGGCCGACTTCTTCACCAAGCTCGACGCCATCGTCTCCCCCGAGACCATTCTGGCCACCAACACCTCCTCGATCCCGGTGATCCGGCTGGCCAACGCCACCGCCAACCCGGCCCGCGTGGTGGGCGTGCACTTCTTCAACCCGGTGCCGGTGCTGCCGCTGGTGGAGATCGTGGTGACCCTCAAGACCGACCGCGAGGTCGTGGACAAGGTCACCGCCTACGCCCGCGACGTGCTGGGCAAGCGCACCATCGAGTCGAAGGACCAGGCGGGCTTCATCGTCAACGCCCTGCTGATCCCGTACCTGTGCAGCGCGATCCGGATGTTCGAGACCGGCTTCGCCTCCGCCGAGGACATCGACGAGGGCATGGTCAGCGGCTGCGCTCACCCCATGGGCCCGCTGCGCCTGTGCGACACGGTCGGTTTGGATGTCACCCTCGCCGTCGCCGAGTCCCTCCACGCCGAGTTCGGCGAGCCCCAGTACGCGCCGCCGGTGCTGCTGCGCCGGATGGTCGACGCCGGCTACCTCGGTCGCAAGACCGGCCGGGGTTTCTACACCTACTGAGTGCGCGATACACGCGGCGCCCGAAGCGATTCGGGCGCCGCGTGCGTTCCGGGGCGGCGACGGCCGGCTCGGTCGATGACCGCGACCGTTCGGCCGGCGTGCGGGCGACCGAGAACGGTCCAGCCGATCTGCCCCGGCTACGCTGGCTAATCCTGGAATCCGGTGGCCGCCGGGCCCCGCGCCGCATCCGCAGCGGCCAGCCGCGACCACGGTGCCAGCAGGAGTTCGCAGGCTCGGTCGATGTCCGCGACCGCTTGGCCGGGGTCCAAGCGGCCGGCGACGGTCCAGGTGAGAATGCCGTACACGCACTGTTCGAGCAGCCGCGCCAGGCGATGATCCTCCGCGGACGGCGCGACGATCCCCGCCGCGGCGAGAATGCGCGCGGGCATGATCTGGTCGGCTTCGGGAGCCACTGTGCCGGAGGATTTCCCGGACGGGTCCTGGGCGGCGCTCCCATCCTGCGCACGGATCGCGTTGACGGACAACAGCATCGCGCGCGCGAGCAGTGGATGGCGCAGTAGCTCCCCGACGGTCCGGCGCAGGAAGTCCGCCGCTCCCTTGATCGGGTCCTCCGGAACCGTTGCGACGGAGGGCAGTTCCCGAACCGCGTCGTCGAGTACCGCCGCGAACAGGTGATGCTTGGACGGGTAGTAGCGGTAGAGCGTCCCGAGGGCCACGCCGGCGGACTGGGCGACCTCGCTCATCTGAACGCGTTCCAGCCCGTGCCGCGCGCCGATGCGCGCGGCCGCGACCAGAATCGCCCGCTGCCGCTCGAGCTGCCGGGCGGTGGAGACGCGCCCGACCGCGCGGTCCTGTGAAATTCGGGGCACTGGCCCACCTCCGCTCGAAAACTAGAATTCACTCTAGCTTTTCGGCGCGGAAGTTTGTAGAACGGGAGGTGTCATATTTCGATCCCGGTCCCGAGGGAGCCACGATGAACGGTCTCGACCCGCTCCGATACGGGCCGTGGTCCGTGGTCATCGGCGGATCCGAAGGTGTGGGGCGCTCGCTGGCGCTGGAGCTGGCACGGGCGGGTATCTCCCCGCTGCTGGTCGCCCGGCGGGCCGAGCCACTCGAGGCGACCGCCGCGGAGTGCCGCGCGCACGGCGTCGAGGTACGCACCCTCGCGATCGATCTGACCGCCCCCGGCGCGGTACGCGAGATCACCGCGGCGGCTTCGGATCTGGAGGTCGGCCTGCTGATCCTCAACGCGGGCGCGAACACCCACGGCGCACCGTTCGTGGACGGCGATCTGGACGCTTTCCAGCGGGTCATCGACCTGAACATCACCGCGCCGCTCGGGTTGATCCATCACTTCGGCAGCGCGATGAAAACCCGTGGGCGGGGCGGAATTCTGATGGCCGGATCGCTGGCCGGGTATCTGGGGTCCCAGCATCACACCGTGTACGGCGGGGTGAAGGCGTTCGGGCGGATATTCGCCGAAAGCCTGTGGCTCGAACTGAGCGAATTCGGGGTCGATGTCCTGGACCTGGTGCTCGGCGTCACGCGAACACCGGCGATGGAACGAGCCGGCCTGAACTTCGATGTACCGGGCCTGCCGGTATCCGAGCCGGATGATGTTGCACGCGAAGGACTTTCACGGCTGGCGCACGGTCCCGTGCATATCGTTTCCGGAAACGAGGCCGGGGCGCGGGCACGCAACGATCCCGATCGGGCGGCCGCGGTGCTGCGCGCCGACCGCGGGATGCGACGGCTCATGGGACTGCCCGAACGGGTGGCGCGATGACCGCACGACCCGAACCGCCGAAACCCGCCGTCGCGGGCCCTACCGAGGAAGGAACTCCGATGCTCGAAGAACGGCTCGCCGCCCTGGAATCCCGGCTGTCGCGGGTGGAGGACGAGCTGGCCATCACCCGGCTGATCGCCGCGTACGGGCCGCTGGTCGATGCCGGTGCAGCGCGGGCGGTCGCCGAATTGTGGACCGAGGACGGCGAATACGACGTCGAAGGCTGGCATATGCGCGACCGGAGCCAGATACACGCGATGGTCGAGTCCCCCGCGCACCAGTCGCTCATAGCGGCCGGCTCGGCGCATTTCCTCGGTCCGGTGCACGTCACGGTGCACGGCGACGCCGCCGAGGCGGTGTGTGAATCACTGCTGGTCCGGCATCGGGACGGCCGCTTCTCGGTGTGGCGGGCGGGTGCGAACCACTTCCGGTTGGCCAGGACCACCAGCGGCTGGCGAATCGATCGGCGGGTGACCCGCGCGCTCGACGGCTCCGAACACGCCAGAGGCCTGCTGCGCGCGACGGCCGACGGCGCAGCCGAGGAGCCGGCTACCGCGCCGTGAGCCGAGCAAGGGTCCGCGGGACGTGTCCGGCCCGGGACCCGGGGGCACCGCGTGCGGCGAGCTAGTCCTTCTTCATCATTTCGTAGACCTTCTTGCAGTCCGGGCACACCGGGGAGCCGGGCTTGGCCGAGCGCGTCACCGGAAAGACCTCGCCGCAGAGGGCCACGACGTGGGTGCCCATGACCGCGCTTTCAGCGATCTTGTTCTTCTTCACATAGTGGAAGACCTTGGGCGTGTCGTCGGAGGTCGTCTCGTCGGTGGTCGTATCCGGCCGGACCAGGGTGTCTGTGCTCACCCCGTCCATGATGCCAGCCCCGCGCCCGCGCTTCACCTCTACCACCGTCATGTGCATTCGGCGAGCCGGAGTGCAAGACTCGAGGTTATGCAGCGTGACGGCGATTCTCAGGCCGAGGCCGGCGGCGGCGAGCGCCCCGAGGCCGAAATTCTCCCCGCCGGGTCGATTCCGATGCCGGAGCGGAAATCGCAGGGTTTCTTCACCGGTGAGAAGGACCACCCGGCGCTGATCACCGAGGCCGCGACCTCGCTCGAGCAGCAGCATCGCAATCGCGTCCGGCGCTACATGATGATCATGGCCTTCCGGATCCCATGCCTGGTCGGCGCGGCGATCGCCTACACCCTGTGGGAGAACTGGGTCATCTCGCTGCTGATCATCGGCGTCTCGATTCCGCTGCCGTGGATCGCCGTGCTGATCGCCAACGACCGGCCGCCGCGCACCAAGGAGGAGCCGAGCCGCTGGGACGGCCGGCGCGAGGACCAGGCCGCCCTGGAAGCCCGCTCGCACCGCACCATCGAATCCTGACCGGACGGCCCCGGACCCTCAGACCGCCGCCGGGGCACGCCGGATACTCAGCGACAGGACCGCCGCCAGCGCGCACAGCCCGCCCGCGATGTACCAGGCCAGGGTGTAGCTGCCCTGCACGTCACGGATCACGCCCGCACCGAACGCCGCGATCGCCGCACCCACCTGGTGCGAGGCGAAGATCCAGCCGAACGCCACGGGCCCGTCGTCGCCGAAGTGCGCGCGGCACAGCGCCACGGTGGGCGGCACGGTCGCGATCCAGTCCAGCCCGTAGAAGATCACGAACGCCCACATGCTCGGCTCCACGTCGGGCGCGAACAGCGCGGGCAGGATCAGCAGCGACAGCCCGCGCAGCGAGTAGTACGCGACCAGCAGGTAGCGCGAATCCACGCGGTCGGTGAACCATCCCGAGGCGATGGTCCCCGCGACATCGAACACCCCGATGAGCGCGAGCAGCCCGGCCGCCGTGGTGGCGGGCATGCCGTGATCGTGGGCGGCGCTGACGAAATGCGTGCCGATGAGCCCGTTGGTCGACATCCCGCAGATGGCGAAACCACCTGCCAGCAGCCAGAATACGGGCTTGCGCACGATGGTTCCGAGCACGGTGAGCGCGCGCAGCGCACCGCCGGGCGCGGGATTGCGGACCCCCACCGTGCTGCCGGGCTCGGCCCCGTACGCGGTCACGCCCATATCGCCGGGATAGTCGCGGATGAAGAACCACACCAGCGGCACCACCGCCAGCGCCAGCCCCGCCACCACCAGGGACGGTGCGCGCCAGCCGTGATCGTTGGCCAGCGCCGCGACCAGCGGCAGGAACACCAGCTGCCCCGCCGCCCCCGCCGCGGTGAGCACGCCGGTGACCAGCCCGCGCTGTTTGACGAACCAGCGCCCGGTGATGGTCGCCACGAACGGCATGGACATCGACCCGACGCCGACCCCGACCAGCAGCCCCCAGGTCACCATGAGCTGCCACGCCTGGGTCATGAACACCGTCAGCCCCGCGCCCGCCGCCACCAGCACCAGCGCGCAGGCCACCACCCGGCGGATCCCGAACCGATCCATCAGGGCGGCGGCGAACGGCGAGATGAGTCCGTACAGCAGCACATTCACCGAGACCGCGGCCCCGATCGTGCCGTGCGACCAGCCGAACTCGTCGTGCAGCGGGGCCATGAGCACCCCGGGCACCGAGCGGAACGCGGCGGCACCGACCAGCGCGACGAAGGCGACGGCGGCCACGATCCACGCCGGATGCAGACCGCCGCGCGAACGGGCCGCGGTGTTCGAGACGCGAGTGCTGATCCCGGCTCGCGTGCCCGCCGGTGCGGCGACCTCCCCCGTCTCGGCGACCGCCGCCGGCCGCCCCGGGCCCGGCCGCGTCGCCGCGCTCGCCCCGGTCGAGGCCGCGGGTTCTCTGTTCGTCGCGTCCGGCACGCCGTCGAGTGCTGTTGCCCCGAGCACCGATTCGAGGGCCGGGTCGTCTCGCAGTTCGCTCACCGGTCGAGCCTGACCGATATGCGGCTCGCGCACGAGTGGCCTGAATGACACAATGCATCGATATCCGGCCAACACCGCGAGAGGAGGCCGCCGTGGCCACACCACACCTGGTGGCCGTGCTGGCGCTGGAGCCGATCGTCGGCTTCGACATGACCATCCCGCCGCTGATCCTCGGCGCCGCCCGGGACGAGGCGGGCGACCCGCTCTACGACGTGCACGTGTGCGGATTGAGCACGGACGCCGTGCTTTCCACCAACGGCTACGCGATCGTGCCCGAGTTCGGCCCCGAGCTCCTGGCCCGCGCGGACACCGTGATCGTGCCCGGCACCCGGATAGCGGGGCCCCGCACCCAGGGCCTGCTGGACCCCGGCCTCGCCGCGGCCCTGGACACCATCCGGCCCGGCGCGCGCATCGTCTCCATCTGCACCGGCGCGTTCGTGCTCGGCGCGGCCGGGCTGCTGGACGGCAGGCGCGCCACCACCCACTGGAAGTTCGCCGAGATGTTCCGCTCCCTCTATCCCCGGGTCCATCTCGATGAGAACCTGTTGTTCGTGCAGGACGAGAACATCTGGACCGCAGCGGGTTTGGCGGCCGGTATCGACCTGTGCCTGCACCTGATCCGCACCGACCACGGCAGCGCCGTGGCCAATCACGCCGCCCGGTACTGCGTGGTCCCGCCGTGGCGCGAGGGCGGGCAGTCCCAGTTCATCGAACGCCAGGTCCCCGAGCCCGGCGTGGACGGCACCGCCCCGACCCGCCTGTGGGCGCTGCACCACCTCGATCACGACCTGGACCTGGCCACCCTGGCCGCGCACGCCCATATGAGCGTGCGGACCTTCACCCGACGGTTCAAGGCCGAGACCGGCATGGCGCCCGGGGCCTGGGTGCTGCAGCAGCGCCTCCGTCATGCCCGCCACCTGCTGGAGAGCACCGATCTGGCCATCGACGAGGTGGCCCGCGGCGCGGGCATGGGCACGGCGGCCGTGCTGCGGCACCACATGCGCGCCGAACTCGGCGTGCCGCCGCTGGCCTACCGCAAGACATTTCGCGAACACTGGGAGACCGCATGACAATTCGCTGGATCTGGGCCTTCCTGGACCGGCCCGCCGCGCAATTCGATGAATGCGCGCGATTCTGGACCGCGGTCACCGATACTCGCCTCTCGCCCGCGCGTGGCGAGAATTCCGAATTCGTCACGCTGCTACCGGATTCCGGGTCGCCGACGGTCAAGATGCAGGCGGTGGCGAGCGGGCCGCGCGTGCACATGGACCTCGATGTGGACGACGTCCGGGCCGCGGCCGGGCGCGCGGTGACGCTGGGCGCGAGCGTGGTGCTCGAGCACCCGGTCTACACGGTGCTGCGATCCCCGCACGGCATGATCTTCTGTTTCACCCCCGCGCAGCGCGAACCGGGCGAACGGTCCCCCGCGACCGCAGGCCCCGGCGGGGAGATCAGCCGCCTGGATCAGATCTGCCTCGACATCGGGCCGTCCGATCACGCGGACGAGGTGCGGTTCTGGACCGAATTGACCGGCTGGACAATGCATTCGAGCACGCTGCCGGAGTATTCGCGACTGCGGCCGGATTCGGCGCTGCCGATCGGCTTGCTCCTGCAGCGCCTCGGCACGGACCGGCCGACCTCGGCGCACGTCGATCTGGCCTGCACCGACATCGAGGCCACCGCCGCCTGGCATCAGCGGCTGGGCGCGACCCGGGTGGAGCACGGCAAAAGCTGGATCGTCATGGCGGATCCCGCCGGTCAGCCCTACTGCCTGACCGGCCGGGAACCGTCCTGATTCAGTTGGGGCCGGGCAGCCGCCGCTGCTCGGCCGGCGCCGAATTCGCCAGCACCTCCAGATCATTGAGGAAACGCTCGATGCTCTCGGACCTGGCCTGCGGAGCGCCCGCGTGTTCGCGCACCTTCTCCTCGGTCAGCGCGAGCATGGCGGCCGACAGGTCCGCCTCCAGATCCCGCATGAGCTGCCTGCGGAACTGCAGGATCTGATCACGGCCCTGCCTGCGCACCCGCTCGACCTCCGCCGCGGCGGCCTGGCGCATCTGCCCGATGATGCGGTCGGCGTCCGCGCGGGCGTCCGCGCGCATCCGCTCGAGTTCGGCCTGGGCCTCGGTGACGGCGCTGTCGTAGGCCGATTTGGCCTCCACCAGCCGATCCGCGGCGTTCTCGCTCTCCTCGAGCTGCCGCGCGATGGTGTCCTGCGCCTTGTTCATGATCCGGCGCACCGGCGGGACAACGTATTTCATCATGAACCAGACGATGACGCCGAAGCCGAACAGCTGGCTGAAGAAGACGGGCCAGTCGAACTTGATGTGATAGATGCCCCCGGCGGCGAGCACCCCCGTGCTGAGGATCATGACGACCCCCGTCCTCTCTGGTTTCCGGCACTGGTTCTGGGTCGCTGTGCCAGGCCGAGCATGCGTTCGGCCAGGTCCTGTGCCAGCGGTTCCACTGCTTCACGGAGTTCCGCGGAGACCTGGTCGGCCTCGGCGCGCAGGTGCGCCGTGGACTCCGCGACGATGTGATCGGCTTCCCGCTGTGCCGCGTCGCGGAGTTCCTCGAGAATCGCCCGGCCTTCGGCTCGCGCCTGATTGCGGATGTCGGCCGCCTCGGCGCGGGCGGCCGCCAGCGCCGTGTCGTAGCGGGCCTTGGCCTCGGCGAACGTCTCGTTGGCCGATTTGCTGATCGCCGCGGTCTCCTCGACCCGTGCCTCCCGCTCCCCCAGCACCTTTCGGATCGGCGGGACGACGAAGAACCAGATGACCCCGAGCACGATCAGAAAGATCGCCAACTCGACGAAGAAGGTGCCATTGGGGATCAGGAAGTTCCCGGCGGCCACCACATCCGTTCGCGGAGACATGATCCCGGCCTACTGACCGGGTGTAGCGAATACGAACAATGCCATGAACGCTAGGTTGATGAAGTAGGCGGCTTCGACCAGGCCGACGGTGAGGAAGAAGTTGCCGCGCAAACGGCCTTCCGCCTCGGGCTGGCGGGTGACGCCGTTGATCAGTGCGGCGCCGGCGAGACCATCGCCGATGCCCGCACCGACGGCGCCGCCCGCCAGGATGATGCCACCGCCGATGAGCGCGCCCTGGACGATTGAGGGGTCTGCTGCCATTGTTCACTTCCTTTTGAGAAATATCACCGGACGGCGGTGCCGTTCAGTGCTTTTCACCCTCCAGCGACATCGACTGGCTGAAATACAGCACGGTCAGGAGGGAGAATATGAAGGCCTGAATCAGGCCGACGAAGAGATCGAAGAGTTTCCAGGCCGCATTCGGACCCCAGCTGATCCAGAACGGGAAAAGCGTGATCACCGACAGCATCACGCCACCGGCGAACATATTGCCGAAGAGCCGCAGCGACAGCGACAGCGGTTTGGCGATTTCCTCGATGATGTTGATGAAAACCATGGGACCCCAGCCGGTATGCCCCTTCAGCAATTGTTTGGCATGCCCGCCGGCGCCACGCCGCCATATCCCCGCGCCCTGATAGCAGAGGAACACGAAGAGCGCCAGCGCGTAGACGAAATTGACATCCGAGGCCGGTGGTTTGACGAGTTCACCCTGGCCGTATTGCACCGGGAGCACCGAGAGCCAATTCGACAGCAGGATATAGACGAACAGCGTCACCGCGAGCGGCAGCGCGAAGGGCGCGACCCGCATGCCGATGGCGCTCTCCACCTGGTTGCGCATCTGCACGGTGACCGTCTCGAAGAACAGCTGCACGCCGTTGGGGACGCCCGAGGTGATCTTCGCGCGCAGGAAGAAGGCCAGCGCCAGCACGATCAGCGCCGCGACCAGCGTGGAGACGATGGTGTCGACGTTGAACACGGTGCCGAACAGATGAGCCTCGGCGTGCTCGCCGACATGGATCTTGGACTCGCCGCCCTCCTGCTGGGCCAGCGGCGCGACGGATGTGGTCAGCCGGGTCAGCGCGGCGCCTGGAATGCTCATGGCTGCTGCCGGAGCCCTTTCACTTCGGGGATCGCGGTCTGCAGGACCAGGATCAATTGAAAGAGAGCCAGCCCGAAGAAGATTCCGATGCCGTTGGGCCGGGTCACGATGGCGAGCAGGATCGACAGGCCGGTGAGAATGAGCAGCCGGGCCGCGGACGACAGCGCCAGCTTTTGTTTGCTGGGTGTTTCCGAATCGGTGATGCGCACAATGGACATCCACGTGAGTTGCGCATTGAGCCCACCGAGCACGAGGCCGCCGGCGATGAAAACACCGAGTAGCAATCGATCGAGCACACCGGTGACCATCAATATCAGCAATCCGAGCACGGTCGCAATTGCGGCCACTCGGCGCATCCGGATCTTGTTGACATCCACCAATGACACCGCCTCGCCATCATCCCACCGCACGGTGGGGCCGAACATGATCGAACCATACACCGGCGAACGGCATTGCGTGACAACAATTCTGATCCGAATTGACCGATCTTGAATTGTCCCCCATACGTTTTAGGGATTTTTTAGAGAGGCTTTGACAATCTTTTGTCGGCGCTTTTCTCACGGTTTATCGGTGCTTTCCAATATCCCTGACGGACCGCTCTTTCCGCAACCCGGTCCGTTCGGCAGCCTTTCCCGCGGTAAAGATCGAGGGGCGCGCGTGACCTCGCACCATGATCGAAAACCGGCGCGCCCCAACACCTTCCGAACCGCCGGCGCCCGCGCGCGCACCCGCCGCGAACGCCGGAGCAGAGCCACCCCACGACACCCGCGGCGACACCCCCGAAGCACCCCGGAGACCCGTCTCCGCGATCACCGCGCAACCCCGCCCCACCCGTACCCGCATGCTTTCCCGACCGGCGAACCCGACCCACCGGCCGATGCCGCGGGGTTGCGGTGGCAGAGTTCGATGCCATGCCGACCAATCAGAGGACCACCTCGTCCCCGCTCGCCGACCTGGCTCCGGATCTGCGCACGGCGTTCGTCCGTGTCGGCTACGACGCCATCACCCTGTTCGAGGCGCTCGGCCCCGCCACCCACGCGGCTCTGAGCCGGCAGGAACCGGTGCCGGTGCGCCGGGCCGCCCGCGGGCTCGGTGAGCTCGGCACCCTGATCCGCCTGCTGCTGCTCGGCGACGCACTGCCCGAGCGCGAGGTCGCCGCCGCGCTGGCGCCCGCCGACATCTCCCAGGCGGTCGCGGCCGGTCTGCTCGAACGCGACGGGTCGGACGTGCGCGCCGCCCTGGATCTGCGGCCGATGGACCTCGGGGCGGGCACCCAGTGGATGTTCTCGGACCTGGACGACTCCATGCGCCGGCGCACGCTCGACACCGATCACGTCCTCGGCGTCGGGCAGGCCTCACTGTCGCTGCTGCGCGCCACCCCGACGAGCCCGGTCGGCACCGTGCTGGATCTGGGCACCGGCTGCGGCGTACAGGCCATGCACGCCACAACCTACGGGCAGCGGGTCACCGGCACCGACGTGAACAAGCGGGCGCTGTGGCTGGCCGAGGCCACCGCGCGCCTCAACGACCTCGACGTCGAACTGCTGGAGGGTTCCTGGTTCGAGCCGGTCGCCGGGCGTCGTTTCGACCGGGTGGTGGCCAATCCCCCGTTCGTGGTCGGCCCGGCCCGTATCGAGCACACCTACCGGGATTCCGGCCTGGCCCTGGACGGGGCCAGCGAACTGGTGATCTCGTCGGTGCCCGAACTGCTCGCGCCCGGCGGCACCGCGGCGATGCTGTCCGCCTGGGTGCATGTGACCGGCCAGGATTGGCGGACCCGGGTATCGAGCTGGCTGCCCGATCACGGCATCGAGGCCTGGGTGGTGCAGCGCGACATCGCCGATCCCGACCTCTATGTCGGCACCTGGCTGCGCGACGCCGGGCTGGACCCGCGCGAGCCGCTGGCGCAGGAGCGCGCCGAGCGCTGGCTCGAAGCCCTCGCCGTCAACAACGTGGACGGCATCGGATTCGGATTCGTCTATCTCCGCGCGATCGACGGGCCCACCGAAATCCTGGCCGAGGACCTCACCCACGCCTTCGACGATCCGCTGGGCCCCGAGGCGCTGCGCTATTTCGAGCGCTCGGCCTGGCTGCGCGCGGTGGCCACGGACCCGGAGCTGGTGCTCGCGTCCCGCTTCGAGGTCGATCCGGCCACGGCCCTGGAACGGGTCTACCTGCCCGGCGCCGAGGGCTGGCAGCAGCAGGTCGCGCGCCTGCATCGCGGCGACGGGCCGCGCTGGCAGCACGAGACCGACGACACCACCGCGGCGCTGCTGGCCGGTATGCGACCGGACGGCCTGCCGCTGCGCGATCTCATCGAACTGCTGGCCTTCGGCGAGACCGGCGACGCGGCCACGCCCGAATTCATTTCGGCGGCCCTGGGCATCGTGGTGGGCCTGGTCCGGCACGGCCTCATCCATCCGCGCTAGCCCTCGGAACCCGCCCGGGTTCTACGCTTCACCTCCCTCGGCCACCGGCGCAGCTGCCCGGTGGCCGAGTCGTTTCCGTCCCGTGACCAGGCGTTTATCAGCTCTCGGTGAGACGTATCACAATTTGGGGTTCAACTCCGGAAACCTCGGGAATGCCTGACTCGACCACTCCGTTGCACCAACTCCCCGAACGACGGCGGCGGAACGGTGCCCGTGATCACGTATTCGATTGTCGCGCTCCACAGTTCGGCATCGGCGGTGGCAACCGCACGGACACCGGACGTCACCGCCGGAGCGCCCGTGTTCCCCGCATCGCGCGCTTCTCAGGAACTTCTCAGCCGTGCGCCGTGAAAACCGCAGCTCAGATGCGGTTTATGAACGGCCCGGCGGGGAACTTTCTGGGTGTCGGGCCCGTTGAACGGAGCGAGACACCACCGACAGGAGGCAAGTCATGACAAGCCCCGCCACTACCTATGTGCGCCCCAGCGAACAGGACCTCGACGCCCAGAGCCCCGCTGCCGACCTGGTACGCGTGTACCTGAACGGAATCGGCAAGACGGCGCTGCTCACGGCCGCCGACGAGGTCGAGCTGGCCAAGCGCATCGAGGCGGGCCTCTACGCTCAGCACCTGCTGGAGACGAGCAAGCGGCTGTCCGCGGTCAAGAAGAAGGACCTCGCGATTCTCGTACGTGAGGGCCGCGCGGCCCGTCAGCATCTGCTCGAAGCCAACCTGCGCCTCGTGGTCTCACTGGCCAAGCGGTACACCGGCCGCGGCATGCCGCTGCTGGACCTCATTCAAGAGGGCAATCTGGGTCTGATCAGGGCCATGGAGAAGTTCGACTACACCAAGGGCTTCAAGTTCTCGACGTACGCCACCTGGTGGATCCGTCAGGCGATCACCCGCGGTATGGCCGATCAGAGCCGCACGATCCGGCTCCCCGTCCACCTCGTGGAACAGGTCAACAAGCTGGCCCGCATCAAGCGCGAACTGCATCAGCAGCTCGGGCGCGAGGCCACCGACGCGGAACTGGCCAACGAGTCCGGCATCCCGGTCGAGAAGATCGCCGATCTGCTGGACCACAGCCGCGACCCGGTGAGCCTGGACATGCCGGTCGGCAACGACGAAGAGGCCCCGCTCGGTGACTTCATCGAGGATTCCGAGGCCACCTCCGCCGAGAGCGCCGTCATCGCGGGTCTGCTGCACCGCGACGTGCGCGTGGTCCTGGCCACCCTGGACGAGCGCGAACAGCAGGTCATCCGCCTGCGCTACGGCCTGGACGACGGCCAGCCCCGCACCCTCGATCAGATCGGCAAGCTCTTCGGGCTCTCCCGTGAGCGTGTGCGCCAGATCGAGCGCGAGGTCATGACCAAGCTCCGCAAGGGCGAGCGCGCGGATCGCCTGCGCGCCTACGCGAGCTGACACACCCCGGGCTCGGCCGGTCACCGCGGCCGGGCCCGCCTCCTGCTTCGGGCCGTCTACGAGGCGTCGGTCCGATACACGCCGGGCGGTTCCCGCTATCCGTACGTCCCCCTCCGGACAGCGCCGAGCCGCCCGGCGTTCGCGCGTGAGCGGGCGGGTTCGGCCGTCACACCGGCCTTTGCCGCCGCACTCCCACACCGAGCGTCTCCGGACGGCGCTCTGCGCGCCCGACCGCGGCGAGCGTCGAATTCGACAAGTCCGCCGGGGCCATCGGTGGCCGTGACGCGAACCCGGCGCACTCCGCCGGGACGTCGGATCCGGGACAGGTCCGGTACGGGCCGGAGGCCATTGTGCGCCAACGTTGTTCATCGTGGGTGCGGCAACTCGGCGCAGGCCGGTACGGTCGAACGCAGGGCCGGCGGTGCGGACCGGGCGGGGACGGTGGCGCACGCGACGGCGACGGACGACGCGGGGAGGGCGGCCGATGGCCGGGAACAGGCGGGAACCACCACCGGAGTTGATCGGTGGCGATCAGTGGGTCGACGGTGTGCGATGTTCGGTGTTCGACAGCGGGCCGCGCGATCGCGCGGAGGCGGTGGTGTTCGTGCACGGCAATCCGGGGCCGATGGCGGACTGGAGCGAGATCGTGCCGGAGATAACCGGTTTCGCGCGGGTGATCGCCATGGACATGCCGGGGTTCGGTCGGGCGCAGCGGCCGAAGTCGTTCGATCACAGCGTGATCGGGCACGCGCGGTTCCTGGGCCGGCTGCTCGATCAGCTCGGGGTCGAGCGAGTCCACCTGGTGCTGCACGATTTCGGTGGGGCGTGGGGCCTGCGCTGGGCACTGGATCATCGGGCGCGGCTGCGCAGTCTGACACTGATCGATTGCGGTGTGCTGGAGGGATATCGGTGGCACCGGTACGCACGGATCTGGCAGGTGCCGATGCTGGGCGAGCTCTTCCAGTTGCTGAGTTCGCCCCGCCTGATGCATATCGCGCTGAATCGGGACAATCCCCGGCCACTACCGCGCACCTACATCGAGCGGGTCGGCAGGCACGCCGATTGGGGGCACAAGCGCGCGGTGCTGCGGCTGTATCGAACGTCCCGGGATCCCGCAGGGGCGTTTCCTGAGCGCAATCTCGGAATCGAGGTGAACGGGCTGCCGACCTGCGTGCTCTGGGGGTCGCGGGATCCCTACATCCCGGTGCGCTTCGCCGAGCAGCAGCGCCGGTACTTCCCCGAGGCCGAGGTGCACGTGCTGGACGGGCTGGGGCATTGGCCGTTCATCGACGACGCGCGGGCGGTGGCGACGCCCCTGACCGCGTTCCTGCGCACGCACGTGCGGTCGTGACGCTCCCCGAATCCCGTTCAGCGCGTAGCAGATCCGGAGGAACGGCGGTCAGTCGCGCCCCGTGATCGGGTCCCGGACGCCCACCCCCGCCCCGCGCGGGGTGGGCCCGAGATCATGTTCCGGCCGGTGGCCGCGCCCGCCCCGGTGAGCCGACGTGGCCGGCGGCTAGGACGAGCCCGCGCTGCCGGTGTCGACGCTGCCCTCACCGGCGGCGCAGCCCGGGTTGCTCGGCTGCGGCGCCGGCTTGGTCCCGGCGGGGGCGTCGACCACGGTGATGGTGACCCAGTCCTTGTCCAAGCCCTGCTTGGCGAAGATCGAGGCCCGCCCGGCCTTGGTCGGCACCCACGCCAGGCGCGCCTGCTGGCTCGCCGACGAGAGCGTCACCGTGCCCAGGCACTTGGACCCGTTGAGGAACGTCACCTCGGGCTTGTTCCCCAGCCCGTCCTCGGCGTCGATGGTGGCGGTGAGGTAGTACAGCTGCCCGACGACGGCGTCCCCGTCGCCGAGCCCTTCCACGTCGACCGAGGTGATATCGGCCGACGCGTTCGGCGCCATCACGAAACTGACGGCCGCGACGGTGGCCGCGACCTGAACACCCCAGCCGATCCCACGGCCGAGCCTGGCACTGGTCTTCATCGAAACTCCTGTTCATCTCCCCAGAGACTCGGGGTCGATGAACGCTAACGTTTCACAAACTATGAAACATAGTGCTTTCACCAAATCCGTGGCCCCGAATTACCGGGGCCACGGCGTTAGCCGGAGTTGCGCAGGGCGGTGGCCAGGCCGTTCATGGTCAGCAGGATGCCGCGTTCCACCAGTTCGGAGGAGTCGCCGGCACGGCGGCGGCGCAGCAGGTCGATCTGGAGCTGGTTCAGGGGTTCCAGGTAGGGGAAGCGGTTGTGGATCGACTCGGCCAGGGCGGGGTTGTCGGTCAGGAGGTCGTCGGCGCCGGTGATCGCGGCGTGCATCCGGGCGGTGCGGGCGAACTCGTCGCGGATCATGCCGAAGACCGTGGCGCGCAGGGTCTCGTCGGGGACCAGTTCGGAATAGGCGGCGGCGATGTCCATGTCGGCCTTGGCCATGACCTGTGCCAGGTTGGACATGACCGTCCGGAAGAACGGCCAGCGGCGGTGCAGGTCGGCGAGGGTGGCCAGGCGGCCGGGGTCTCCGGCGATCCACTCCTCGAGGGCCGTGCCCGTGCCGTACCAGCCGGGGAGCATCACCCGCGACTGGCTCCACGCCATGACCCAGGGGATGGCGCGCAGGTCCGACACCGAATTGGTGGGCTTGCGGGAGGCGGGGCGGCTGCCCAGGTTCAGGTCGGCGACCTCGGCGATGGGGGTTGAGGCTCGGAAGTACTCGACGAATCCGGGGGTCTCGTGCACCAGGCGGGCGTACGCCCGGCGCGCCAGCTCGGCCAGTTCGTCGAGCAGTTCGTAGGCGGGTTCGGCGTCCCCGCCCAGGCCCTCCACATCGAGCAGGGTCGATTCCAGGGTGCCCGCCACGAGGGCCTCCAGATTGCGGTATGCCGCACCGGAATCGGCGTACTTGGTGGAGATGACCTCGCCCTGTTCGGTGAGCCGCAGCGAGCCGCGCACGGCGCCGGCGGGCTGGGCCAGGATGGCGTCGTAGCTGCGGCCGCCGCCGCGGCCCACGGTGCCGCCGCGACCGTGGAACAGGCGCAGGCGAATTCCGGTCTTGCGGGCGGCCTCGACCAGATCGAGTTCGGCGCGGTACAGCGCCCAGTTGGCCGCCAGGTAACCGCCGTCCTTGTTGGAGTCGGAGTAGCCGAGCATCACCTCCTGCTGCCGCCCGCGCGCCGCCACCAGTCGCTGGTACGCGGGCACTTCCATTGCGGCGGAAAGGATTTCCGCGCCGTGCCGCAGATCGTCGATGGTCTCGAACAGCGGCACCACCCCGACGGGACTGGCCGGCGGGGTAGCCGCGTCACCGGGATCGAGGATGCCCGCCTCCTTGAGCAGCAGCGCGGCCTCGAGCATGTCGCTCACCGACGTGCACATGCTGATGATGTAGTTGGGCACCGTATCCGGGCCCAGGTCGGCGATCGCGGCGCGGGCCGCGCGCACCACCCCGAGTTCCTTGGCGGCGAGTTCGCTCAGGTGCGCGTTCGGGCCGACCAGCGGCCGGCGGGTGCTCAGTTCGGCGGCCAGCAATTCGACCCGCTCGGGTTCGCTCAGGCTCGCGTAGTCCGAATGCACTCCGGCCCAGGCGAAGAGCTCGGCCACCACGGCCTCGTGCATCTCCGAGTTCTGGCGCAGATCCAGCCCCTGCAGATGGAAACCGAAGGTCTCCACCGCACCGCGCAGCGCGGCGAGCTGATCATCGGCGAGCAGCCCGTCCCCGGAGGCGCGCATGGACGCGTCCACGGTGTTCAGGTCGGCCAGCAATTCCTCCGGCCCGGAATAGGGTTCGGCCGCGACATCGATGCCCTCGACCGGGATCTCGCCCAGCGCCTGGCGCGCGGAGGCGCTGAGCCGGGCCCGGACGGCGCGAATCGCCCGCCGATAGGGTTCGTCGGCGCGCTGCGGCGAATCATCGAATCCGGCGTCGGCCAGCGCCGCCAGCTCCGGGGTCACCGGCACCAGCCGCGCCGACTGCGACAGCGTCTTCTCCAGCTCCACCAGCGACTTCGAATACCGGTCGAAGGCAACCGAACCCGCGCGGTGGGTGGCTCGGTGCACCACCTCGGCGGTCACGTAGGGATTGCCGTCCCGGTCCCCGCCGATCCAGGAGCCGGGCCGCAGAATGGGCCGCGACAGGAGTTCGTGCTCGGGCCAGCGGGCCCGCAGCGCCGCGCGCACCTGGTCGTTGATGCGCGGGATGACGTCGAACAGCGTGAGATCGTAGTAGCGCAGGCCGACCTCGATCTCGTCCTGAATGCGCAAGCGCGCCAGCCGGATCAGCGCCGCCCGCCACAGCTGCAACACCTGCCGTCGCAGATCGACCTCGATCTCGGCGAATTCCGGCTCGTGCTCGTCGTAACGCTGCCGCCGGCGCATCAGCTCGGTGATCCGCGACTGCACGTCGAAGATCGTGCGCCGCCGGGTCTCGGTGGGATGCGCGGTGATGACCGGCGACACCAGGGCGTCGGTCAGCAGGTCGGCCACCAGATCGCCGTCGGGCCCGGCGGCGTCGAGTTTGCGATAGGTCGCGGCCAGGCTGGAATCCTGCGGCGGCTCCCCCGCGGCCACGTGCACCGCGCGCCGCCGGTCCCGCTGCAGATCCTCGGCCAGATTGGCCAGCAGCAGAAAGTGACTGAACGCGCGGATCACCGGAATGGCGGTACCGATGTCGGCGTCGCGCAGCATGTCGGCGACCGCGCTGCGATCGACCTCCGAACGCCGCACCTTGAACGCCTCGACGCGCACCCGCTCGATGAGATCGAACACCTCCGCGCCCTCGTGGTCGCGGATGGTGTCCCCGAGAATGCCGCCCAGGTACCGAATGTCGTCGCGCAGTGGCGCGGTCGCTGTAGCTGTCTCGATCTGGTTCTCCCGCACTACGATCACCTCTCCAAGCCGACGATTGTTCGAATGTGACTGTGCCCCGGCCGCGTTGCCGTCCCGTGTTGCCTTATCTCAGACCATGCGGCGCGGGCCGATGTCGAACCGATTGGGTTCGGGCCCGATCCGGACCCGCGCGTACAGCACGGCCGCACTGTCCGGTGAGGCCATGATGGGCTCGCACTGCAACTCGCGCACCTCGGGCAGATCGTCGCAGAGCGCCGAGATGCGCTGTGCCAGCTCCGCCAGGGCCGCCCGATCCACGGGTTTGCCGATGTCGCGGCCGCGCACCGTGCCCGAGAGCAGCGGCGCGGCACGGGGCGCGTCGATGAGTTCGGCCGATTCGGCCTCGGTCAGCGGCAGCGCCCGGTACACCCGGTCGCCGAGCAGATCGATGATGGTGCCCGAGAGCCCGAAGCTGATGACCGAGCCGAAGGACGGATCGTCCTGCACCCGGAACCCGCAGCCCAGGCCCTTGGTGGCCATCCGCTGGATGTGCACGGGATTGCCGGAGATCTCGGCCAGTTCGGTGTGCGCGCGGCGCACCTCGTCCGGCCGCCACAGATCCAGGCGGACCCCGGTCAGATCGGGCCGGTTGCGCCAGATCTCCCCGGTCGCCTTGGCGGCCACCGGAAAGCCGAGTTCCTCGGCGGCGGCCACGGCGTCGTCGGCGTCGCGCGCCTCCCGGAATTCCACGACCCGAATTCCGTAGCAGCCCAGCAGTTCCGCCGCTTCCAGGTCCGAAAGCCAGTGCGCGGCTTCGGCATGCCAGCGGGCGACGAGTTCGCGCGCCCGGGCGGTGTCCACGCCACCGGGGCGGGCGATGGGCGAGGCGGGCCGGGTGCGCCAGTCCGCGTAGCGCCGCACCCGCGCCAGCGCCCGGGCCGCGCGTTCGGGATCACCGTAGGAGGGAATCGATCCGCGTTCGAGCATGCCGCCCTCGCCGCGGGTGGCCAGCAGGTTCGGCATGCCCTGATCGGCGACGAAGGTGGTCAGCACCGGGGTGTCCGGGCCGGTGTGCGCGCCCGCGCGAATGGCCTCGGCGAAGGCCGCCACCGCGGTCGGCACCGGCGGCGAGTAGATGACGATGACCGCGTCCACCGCGGTGTCGGTCACGGCCGCGGCGACGGCGGTCAGGTAGTCCCCAGGCCCGGCCTGCGGGCCCAGGTGCGTGGGATCCCCGGCGACCAGTCCCTCGTTGCGGGCCGCGTCGACCGCCAGCCAGTTCAGCGCGGCGCTATTGCCGATCACCGCGAGCCGCGGGCCGGCGGGCAGCGGCTGATAGGCCAGCAGCATGGCGCAGTCGAACAGTTCGGTGATGGAGTCGACCTGGATGATGCCCGCCTGGGCGAAGAGATTGCGCACCAGTGATCGGTCGAGGTCGTGCTCCCCCTCGATCCGCACCACGTTGCGGCCGCTGCTCACCGCCACAATGGGTTTGGTGCGCGCCACCCGGCGCGCGATCCGGGAGAACTTGCGCGGGTTGCCGAAGGTCTCCAGGTACAGCAGCACCACATCGGTGCCCGGATCGCTGTCCCAGTACTGCAGCAGGTCGTTGCCGGACACGTCGGCGCGATTGCCGGCCGAGACGAAGGTGGACAGACCCAGCTGCCGCGCCGCCGCCTCACCCAGGATGGCCGCGCCCAAAGGCCCGGACTGGCAGAAGAATCCGATACGGCCGCGCCCGGGCAGCACCGGGGCGAGGGTGGCGTTGAGCGCGACCTCGGGATCGGTGTTCGCGATGCCGAGCGCGCTCGGCCCGACCACGCGCATGCCGTGCGCGCGCACGGCCTCCAGCAATTCGCGTTCGGCGGTGTGGCCGGACGGGCCGGTCTCGGAGAATCCGGCCGTCAGCACGACCAGGCCCTTGACGCCCTTGGCCATGCAATCGTCCAGGACGGAACCGATTTCGGCGGCGGGCACCGCGATCACCGCCAGATCCACTTCATCCGGCACCTCGCGCACGGTCGGATAGGCGCGCACGCCGCGCACCGCCCGCCGGGTGCGGCTCACCGGGAAGACCGGGCCCTGATAGGCCCCCGAGAGGAGATTAGCCAGTACCGCGCCGCCCACCCGCGAGGTCGAGGGCGTCGCGCCGATGACGGCCACCGACTTGGGCGCGAGCAGGTTGCCGACGCTGCGCGCCTCCGAGGCGCGCTCGCGCGAATCCCGCACGGACTGCAGCGCTTCGGAGGGGTCGATGTCGAACTCCAGGTGCAGCACCGAACCGTCGCGGCTGCGCTGCACCTGGTATCCGGCGTCGCGGAACACCTGCACCATGCCGTTGTTCTCGGCCAGCACCTCGGCGACGAAGGACTCGATGTCGTGCTCGGCCGCCGCGCCGGCGAGATGCTCGAGCAGGATGGAGCCCAGGCCGCGGCCCTGATGTTCGTCGGCGACCACGAAGGCCACCTCGGCGGCGCGCGGTCCGGTGCGCTCGGCCAGGTACTCGTAGCGCCCGACCCCGATGATGTCCTCGCCGAGTTCGATGACCAGGCCGACGCGATCGTGATAGTCGACGTGGGTGGTGCGCCACAGGTCCTTGGGCGTCATGCGCGGGTAGGGCCCGAAGTAGCGCAGGTACCGTGTGCGGTCCGAGAGCCGGGAGTGGAAACGCTCGAGCGCCGGGGCATCCTCGGGGGTGATGGGTCCCAGCCGGACGACACCGCCGTCCGAGGCCAGGACGTCGGCGAACCAGTGCTGCGGGGGCAGCGGCGGATTCACCGGCGTCCCGGGTGAATCCGGCACCGGCGGCGGTGCGGGCGCGGGGCCGCCCGGCAGGGCGGGGTCGGCGGCGTCAGTCACGGGGATCCTCCGGATCCAGGCCGAGTAGCCCGAAAGTCGCTCGGCGGGTGGCCAATACGGATACGTCCAGGGCGCGGCGGGCCCGGTCGGCGCGTTCGTCGCCGGTTTCCCGGCCGCCGCCGGGACCCTCCCAGCGTTCGTAGTCGGTGTCGGCGCCGTCGCCCATGGTTTCGGGCGCGGCGACGGTGGGTGCATAGGCCCCTACCAGTTCCCGCCATTGCCCGGGAATAACGGTGCCGGGGTCGATGGTCCGGTCCAGCGCGGTGGCGAGCAGATGCGTCCAGGCCCGCGGCACGACCCGGATCAGCCCGTAGCCGCCGCCCCCGACCGCGAGCCAGCGGCCCTCGGCGTAGGTGTCGGCCAGCTCGCGCATGGCGATGAACGCCGCGCGCTGCCCGTCCACGCTCAGTTCCAGATCCGCGAGCGGGTCCTCGCGGTGGGTGTCGACCCCGCACTGGCTGATCACGATCTGCGGCCGGAACGCGGCCAGGGCGCCGGGGGCGACGGCGTGGAACCCGCGCAGCCACAGCTGGTCCCGGGTGCCGGGCATGATGGGCAGATTGATGGCGGTGCCCTCGGCCTTGCCGATCCCGGTCTCCTCCGGCCAGCCGGTGTTGGGCCACAGCGTGGCCGGATGCTGATGGATGGACAGCGTCAGCACGCGCGGGTCGCCGTAGAACATGCGCTGCACGCCGTCCCCGTGGTGCACGTCGACGTCGAGGTAGGCGATGCGGTCGAAGCCGTTGTCCAGCAGCCACGAAATCGCCACGGCCACATCGTTGTACACGCAGAACCCGGCGGCGGCCGCCGGCATGGCGTGATGCATGCCACCGCCGATGCTCACCGCGCGCCTGGTCCGCCCGGCCGCGATCTCCCGCGCCGCGGCCAGGGTGCCGCCGACGATCACCGAGGCCGCCTCGTGCATGCGCGGAAAGACCGGGTTGTCGGCCGAGCCCAGGCCGTATGGCGGCGCGGCGGGCGGCGCACCGGGCGGCTGCTGTGCGTGCTTGACCGCTTCCACGTAGTCGTGGGTGTGCACCCGCAGCAGTTCGGCGTCCCCGACGGCCGCGGGGTCGAGCGTCTCCACCCCGTCGAGCAGGCCCAGATTCTCCGCCAGCGCCATGGTGAACTGCAGCCGGACCGGTCGCATCGGATGCTCGGGCGTCCAGGTGTAATCCAGGAACCGATCTGTCCAGACAACGGTTCCGTCTCCACGCGCGGGGCCAGGCATACCTGCCACGCTAGTGCGTCGGGGGGATTCGTAGGCTGTGAGACACCGCTGCTCGGGCAAAGCGTCCCTCATACCGGAGCCGCGCGGCTGTGACGCGGGAAACCCGTAGGGAACACGCAGGCCGTCCTCGATGTTCTCCCGGCATTCGCGAAATAAGCTGGCGCCCGGTTGAGCCGCCGTGCATGGGTAGAATTCGTGCCGACGAAGGGGTTATACAGGTGAAGGATCTGGTCGACACCACGGAGATGTATCTCCGTACCATCTACGACCTCGAGGAGGAGGGCGTCACGCCCTTGCGCGCGCGTATCGCCGAGCGCCTCGAGCAGAGCGGTCCCACGGTGAGCCAGACGGTAGCGCGGATGGAGCGGGACGGGCTGCTGACCGTCGCCGGTGATCGTCATCTCGAGCTGACCGACAAGGGCCGGGCGATGGCCGTTTCGGTCATGCGCAAGCACCGGCTCGCGGAGCGGTTGCTCGTCGACATCATCGGCCTGGACTGGGAGAACGTCCACGCCGAGGCGTGCCGCTGGGAACACGTCATGAGCGATGAAGTCGAGCGCCGCCTGATCGAGGTGCTCAATCACCCCACCACCTCGCCGTACGGCAACCCCATCCCGGGGCTGGACGAGCTGGGTGTGACGCCGGCCTCGGACGCGCCGGAGAAGCTGGTCCGGCTCTCGGATCTGCCGTCCGGTCAGACCGCCGCGGTCGTGGTTCGCCGTCTGTCCGAGCACATTCAGACCGATCCCGAGATCATCGGCCAGCTGCGTGAGGCCGGCGTGGTGCCGGACGCGCGCGTGACCGTGGAGACCCGTCCGGGTTCGGTGGTCATTGTGGTTCCCGGCCACGACGGCTATGAACTGTCCGAAGAGATGGCGCACGCCGTCCAGGTGAAGTTGGTCTGACCCTTGAAGCTTCTGGTGACCGGAGGCGCGGGCTACGTCGGTGGCGTGTGCGCGCAGGTACTGCTCGAGGACGGCCACGAGGTCGTGGTCGTCGATGATCTGTCCACCGGCAATGCCGATGGCGTCCCGGCCGGGGCCAAGTTCGTCGAGGGCGACATCGCCACGGCCGGCGTGGAACTGATCGGGTCCGAATCCTTCGACGGTGTGCTGCATTTCGCGGCGCAGTCGCTGGTCGGTGAGTCCGTGGTGCAGCCGGAGAAGTACTGGCACGGCAATGTGGTCAAGACCTTCGCCCTGCTCGAGGCCATGCGCGCTGCGGGCACGCCGCGGCTGGTGTTCTCGTCCACAGCGGCGGTATACGGCGAGCCCGACCAGGTGCCGATCGTCGAGGAGGCGTCCAAGGCGCCGACCAATCCGTATGGGGCCTCGAAGCTTACGATCGACTACGCCATCACCTCGTACGCTGCCGCGCACGGCCTGGCCGCGACCAGCCTGCGGTACTTCAACGTGGCCGGCGCCTACGCCGGGCTCGGCGAGAACCGCGCGGTGGAAACCCATCTCATCCCCCTGGTGCTGCAAACGGCGCTGGGCCATCGGGCGTCGATCTCGGTTTTCGGCGACGACTACCCGACCGGGGACGGCACCGCGGTGCGCGACTACATCCACATTCGCGATCTGGCGCAGGCGCATCTGCTGGCGCTGGCACAGTCGCAGCCGGGCAAGCACCGCATCTTCAATCTCGGCAGCGGTACCGGTTTCTCGGTGCGCGAGGTGATTTCGGCGTGCGAGCGGGTCACCGGCCTGCCGATCGCGGCGATCGACGCGCCCCGGCGGGCGGGCGATCCGGCGGTGCTCATCGCCTCCAGCGAGAAGGCGATCGCCGAACTCGGCTGGCGGCCCGAGCACACCGATCTCGACGGCATCGTGTCCGACGCGTGGGATTTCCTGCGCGCGCTGGGCGACCGCGCGCACAGCGCACGCTGATCGAAGGTCGCCGCGGGTCCTCACGGCTGCTCCGAATCGAGCGCGATGCCGAGATCCGCGGCGGCTTCCCGGCCGGCCGCCGCCAGCTTGTTCAGGCGGTGCGGGTGCATCCCGGTCTGCAGGCCGATGTCCAATAGCGCGGCCAGGCGGTGGCCGGGGTCCGAGGCCAGGGCGGTTTCCAATGCGACACCGGCGAGCGGGCCGTCACCCCGGACGTAGGCCGCGTACCCCAGCAGCATCGCCGCCTCCGCTCGATCCGGGTCCGGGAGTGCGCGGGTCAGGCGCAGCCACAGCGCTTCGGCGGCGTCGGCGTGTCTGCCGGGCATGAGCCCGAACAGGATGTCGCGCACCGCCGTCGCCCGCAGCGCACCCGCCAGCTCCGCGAGTTCGCCGCCGTCCAAGCACGCGCCGGCCTCGATGTTCACCAGTTGCCGCAGCACTTTCCGGAGTTCCTCGCGCGTATAGGCGTCCGGTTCGCCGCGGCGCACCGCCCGGGCGAGCCGTTGCGCGGCGGCCGCGGTGGCGGCGGGCAGCGCGGCACGCACCCGGTCGCGCAGGACCCGGTCCACCGCGACCGACTCGGCGAGTTCCGCCCGCGACGCGCGCAGTGGCCGGCCCTCCAGCACCTGCCGCAGCGTGACCAGCGAGGCCGCCGGATCGGGTTGCCTGCCCCGCCGCACCGGCTCGCACACACTCCACCAGGGCATATCCACGCCGATGGTGTTGACGGCCCACGCGCCCGCGAGCGGTAGCGCCGCCGCGTCGAGCCGATGTTCGAGCGCTCCCACCAGATCTCGATGCCGCCGTGCCCGAACTCCGCGCTGCCGGTCTCCGGGCGGGGTGGCGCGATCGTCGATGATGAGCGCCAGCACCGCACTCGCGGTGTTTCGCACACAGATTCCGGCCACGCGCTCGACTATCTCCGCGGTGGCCGCCCGCCCCGAATCGTCCAGATCGATGCGCGCCACCACGTCGACCGTGGCGATACTCGGCTGCTCCGGCGTGGCCCGCAGCACGGTCACCACCAGCGACCGCTCGGGCATGAACCCCAGAATGGCGGGCACCGCCGCGATGAAATCCCCCGGATCCCGCAGGTGCGGCAGCGATCCGAGCGCCACCGCCCCGGCGCTGACCGCGTCGATGACCCGCTCCGCGTTCGCGGCCTCGAACTCCGCCGATCCGATGTCCGAGGGCCCGTATTCGACGACACTGTCGCCGGTGCCCGGCACACCGGACTCCGCGACACCGGCGGCGGCATCACCGGGGCCGGATCCGGGACCGGCCCCGTCCGCGCGTCCGATGCCTGATCTGTCCGTGCCCCACCCGGATCCGTCCGTGCCACTGCCGGATCTATCCGTACCGTCGGGCAGTTCGCCGAGTACCGGGTCCGAGTGGAGGACAGGCGTTCCCGGGGTAACCGGGGCTCCCCGGGACTGGGCCGCGAGGCCGGGGGCGGCAGGCCCGGGTCCGCCCGGTTGGCGCGGACTCGGCCGGGCGGCGGCGGGACGGGGTGGGGTGGATTCGGCGGGTTGTGTCATGCGATCGAGGATGCGGGGGCGGGCTCTCGAGCCTTCGGCGCTCACCTGCGGTTTTCCGGGGCCTGTGGAAATCGTGGCGAGTGTGGGTCACTCGGCGCGGGACAAGATCGGGGACGCGGAAGTTGTCGGTACCCGCTGTTACCGTCCGCGAATCCACGCGGGAACGACCCCGATCGGACGGCCGGATCCCGGCGGACGGATCGTCCGAAGCGGTCGATCCGGCAGCGCGACGGCCGACTTCGAAGCTCACGATTCGGACCGGCAGGAAGATCATCCCGACCTGCTCCGGAGCGGGCTAATTGATGCATGAACAGCATTACTACGCAACGTTTTTCATGTGCATCCGAATGGAAGAGGCTCTGACCGGGCAGTTCTCGCCCCTCCCCCCGGGCAATCGCGTAGCGTGCCGATTCCGGTGCGCGGCACCGGAATCGGCGGCACCCCTTACGCCCCGTCCGCCGCCGCGCCCTTGATCCCGGCGAGAATGTCCAGGTAGTGCGGATTGGACATGATGCCGAGCACGTTGCCGAACGGGTCGACCACCGACGCGGTGACAAAGCCGGTGCCCGCCCCGCGCTCGGTGATCGGGTCGTACTCCGTCGCGCCGAGCTCGAGCAGCCGTTCGAAGGCCGCGGCGATGTCGTCGACGTGCCAGTTCAGGATCTGACCGCCCGGCTGATCGGGGCGGGTGGGCGCGTACTTGCGGTTGATGATGCCGAGTTCGGCCTGGTAGTCGCCGATCCGGAACTCGTAGTAACCGCCGGGCACCGTGAAATACGGTGCGACGCCGAGCAGTTCGGCGTACCAGTCCTTGGCGGCCTCGAGGTCGTCGGCGAAGTAGTTCACGGTGGCCATTCCACGCAGCATGTCGGTGCTCCTTCTAGCGGTGTCGATGTCGATGAACCAAGCATCTCCGCCAAAGTGAGCACCGAATGAGCACTTTTACGGGCAGTATGGAATTCATGCGAGCGGATCGTCTGGTGGCCACCCTGTTGTTCATGCAGACCCGCGGCCGGGTGACGGCCGCCGAGGTCGCGACCGAGCTCGAGGTGTCGGTCGCGACGGCGCGCCGCGACCTCGAGGCGCTGTCCACCGCGGGCATCCCGGTGTATCCGCAGCCGGGACGCGGGGGCGGCTGGGCCCTGGTGGGCGGCGCACGCACCGATCTGACGGGCCTGACCGCCGCCGAGGCCCAATCGCTATTCCTGCTGCTCGGGCCGATGACCACGGCTACGCTGGCGAGCAGGACCGCCCTGCGCAAGCTGATGCGCGCCCTGCCGCAGTCCTTCCGTTCCGAGGCCGAAGCGGCGGCGGGTGCGATCATCGTCGACGCGGCCGGATGGGGCGAACTCGACGACCGGACCCCCGAAGAGGTCGAGTTGCTCCAGGCGGCCGTGGTGCGCCGCCGCCGGGTCGCGTTCACCTACGAGCGCACCGGCGTCAGCACCGAGCGGACCGCCGACCCGTGGGGCCTGGTCGACAAGGACGGCATCTGGTACCTGATCGCGGGCACGGAACGCGGACGGCGCACCTTCCGCGTGGACCGCATGACGGGGGTCCGGATCACCGCCGAAAACTCGGACCGCCCCGCCGATTTCGACCTCTCCGCCGCCTGGTCGGAGGTGGTCGAGCAAATGGAAAGCAATCGTTCCACATTGGCCGCGACCGTCCTCGTGCCCGCCCGGCTGCTGCCGGTCCTGCAGGATCGCCAGGGTCGGCACTGCGTCGTCGAGGGCCCGGCTCCGGACGGCCGGATCCGGGTGCGAATCTCCGCCCCGACAGCCCTGATGATCGCCCAGCAACTCGCCGGCTGGGGCACGGCACTGGAGGTGCTCGAACCCGAGTCCGTACGCGCTGAGCTGGGACGATTGGGTGCGGAGCTGGCTGCGGCGTACCCGAACGGCTAGGCGCGGGCTAGCTCCGAAACCGCCCCGGCAAAAGCCCCCAAAAGCCGCTGCACAGTCATAGGCATACCGAATGATATTGCAGCACTTTTGATTTCACCTAATGACCAGTTGTCCCGCTGTTACAGTCCGCCCGGCACCACCGAAGGTGCCGGAAGGAAGTACGCAATGAGCAGAACACGCTCCAAGGCACTCGGCATGCTCGGTGTCACCGCGGCGGCAACCCTCACCGCACTGGCCGGTCCGGCCGCGGCGGGCATCAACGGCGTCACCGTCGTCGGGCTCACCCCCGGCCAGCAGTGTGGCGTGAGCGCCGGCTGCACCATCCAGGTCGAGACCGACGGCTTCGGCAAGCTTTCGGAGGTGGAGGTGTCGGTCAACGGCGTCTTCGTCGGCAAGGCGCTGCCCAACTGGAACGGCGTCGCCTCCATCGAATGGCATCCGGCCACCACCGGCATGCACACCATCAGCGCGCGCCACAGTGGCTCCCTGTCCAGCATCACCTACTCGGTGGGCAACGGCGGCGCTACGCTGTGCGGCCTGCTGCCCAGCGGTTCGGGCAATTCCGGTTCGGGCGGAACCGGTTCCAACGGCAGTGGTTCGGCCCTGAGCGGTCCCGGCGACACCGGTTCGACCACGGGCTCCGTCGGTTCGGGTTCGGGCGCTTCCGGCTCCGGCTGCTGATTCGCCCACCGGGAGCCGGGTCTGGCAGGGGCCGGCTCTTCCGGGGGATCGACCCGGGTCCGCGACGACTCAGCCCTTGCGGACCTTGCTCACCGCGGCGGTGAACAGCGAATCCAGCGCCTCGGCATCGGGTTCGGCCTCCCCGTAGGACATATGGGTGACGTTGATCCGCACCTGACCCACCTGCCCGAGCAGCGTCTGCATGCTGCGCGTCAGTCCCGAACTCCCGTTCTCGGAGCGCACGGTACGGCGCAGGGCGAGCGTGTCATCCGCGTCCAGGGGCGGCGGCGGGTCGAGTTCGGTGGTGACGGTGGCGGTGGTCCCGGCGTACTCGACCGTCACGGTGCCGCAGCGCTGCAATTGATCTCGCAGTTTCGACAGCGGCTGATCGATGCGGATGAGTTCCACGGTCAGCGTCGCACGGGTGGCGTCGTCGGTGCCGACGGCGACCGCGGGTCCCGCCGCGGGAACGGGCGGCACGCAGGCGCCCGGTTCGACGTTCGCTCCCGGCAGAATTCCGTCCAGATCATGGGCCGCTTGGTCGGCTGCGCCGGGCGGTAACTCCACGACCTCGTACCGGCCGGGGAACTTCGAGGCCTCGGGCAGCAACCGAGTGAGGTCGCTATCGGCCCGTACCGCCGTCGCGGGGCCCTTGGCGGCGATAGGCTGGCCGGAGACGGTGGTTCCGCAGGCCACGACGAGCAACCCCAGGACCGCGACTCCCCCGGCGCGTACTGATGCAGTCACGGTCACTCCGTCCACTATGCCGAAATTCGGCTGTTCACACCGATTGCCACGCCGCGTGCACCCCCGCCGGGAATGCGTGTCCCGGTCCGGCGTGTTGCAGCCGAGGTGCGGGCAGTGGACGGCCCGTGGCGCATGTGGGACCGCGTATGAGAGACAATGGGACTTGGTCGCGAAGGTGGGCCACGCAGGAAGGAGTACGCGATGGACTACGAGTCGCGAATGTACGAGCTGGAGTTCCCCGCTCCGCAGCTGTCATCCGCCGACGGCTCCGGCCCCGTGCTGGTGCACGGACTGGAGGGCTTCACCGACGCCGGTCACGCGGTGCGCCTGGCCACCACCCATCTGCGGGAGAGCCTGGAGAGCGAACTCGTCGCCTCGTTCGACATGGACGAATTGCTGGACTATCGCTCGCGCCGGCCCCTGATGATGTTCAAGACCGATCACTTCTCCGATTACACCGAGCCCGAGCTCAATCTCTGGGCGCTCAAGGACACCGCCGGGACCCCGTTCCTGCTGCTGTCCGGGCTGGAACCGGATCTGCGCTGGGAGAAGTTCGTCACCGCCGTGCGCATGCTGTCCGAGCAGCTCGGGGTGCGCCGCACCATCGGCCTGAGCGCGATCCCCATGGCGATTCCGCACACCCGCCCGCTCGGGGTGACAGCGCACGCCAGCAACAGCGACCTCATCGGCGACCATCAGCGCTGGCCGGGTGAGCTGCAGGTGCCCGGCAGCGCGTCCTCGCTGCTCGAGTACCGCATGGCCCAGCACGGTCAGGAGTCGGTGGGCTTCTCGGTGCACGTGCCGCACTATCTGACCCAGACCGCCTACCCCGAGGCCGCGCAGACCCTGCTGGAGAACGTGGCCGAGAACGCCGGGCTCGAACTGCCGCTGGCGGCGCTGAGCGAGTCGGCCGCGCGCGTGCGCGAGCAGGTCAACGAGCACATCGCGGGCAACTCCGAGGTGGAGACGGTCGTGCACGCGCTCGAGCGCCAGTACGACAGTTTCGTCACCGCGCAGGAGCGGCAGTCGAGCCTGCTGGCCCCGGACGCCGAGCTGCCCACCCCCGACGAGCTGGGCGCGGAGTTCGAGCGCTTCCTGGCCGAGCAGGGCGGGTTCGGCGAGAGCGGCGGACCCGAGGGCGGCGAACTGCGGTAGCCGGTCGCTGGACTCGGGGCGGGTGCGCACCCACTAACGTAGGGGCGTGCAGCTATCCGAACTCGTCCCCGATCAAGCCGTCCCCGATGTGGAAGCGGATTGGCTGTACGAGACCTTCTCCGAATGGACCGAGAGCCAGGGCCTGACCCTGTATCCGGCGCAGGAGGAGGCGCTGCTCGAATTGTTCACCGGCGCCAACGTCATCCTGGCGACGCCGACCGGATCGGGTAAGTCCCTCGTGGCGCTGGGCGCGCACTACGCCGCGCTCAATCGCGGGCAGCGCAGCTACTACACCGCACCGATCAAGGCCCTGGTCAGCGAGAAGTTCTTCGCGCTGTGCGAGGTGTTCGGCGCGGATCGCGTCGGGATGGTGACCGGTGACGCCGCGGTGAACCCGGACGCGCCGATCATCTGCGCCACGGCGGAGATCGTGGCCAATCTCGCACTGCGCGAGGGCCCGAGCGCCAACGTGGGCCAGGTCATCATGGACGAGTTCCACTACTACGCCGATCCGGATCGCGGCTGGGCGTGGCAGGTGCCGCTCATCGAGCTGCCCGGCGCCCAATTCCTGCTCATGTCGGCGACTCTCGGCGAGGTCGACTTCTTCGCCGCCGATCTCGAGCGCCGCACCGGACGCGACACCGCCGTCGTCTCGGGCGCCGAACGCCCGGTGCCGCTGAGCTTTTCGTACGTGAAGACCCCGATCACCGAGACCCTCGAGGATCTGGTCACCACCAGCCTCGCGCCGGTGTACGTCGTGCATTTCACCCAGGCCGCGGCCATCGAGCGCGCCCAGGCCCTGATGAGCGTGAACTTCGCCTCCAAGGCCGAGAAGGACGCGATCGCCGACGCGCTGGGCGAGTTCCGGTTCGCCACCGGCTTCGGCAAGACGCTCTCGCGCTTCATCCGGCACGGCATCGGCGTGCACCACGCGGGCATGCTGCCCAAGTACCGGCGACTGGTCGAGAAACTCGCCCAGGACGGACTGCTGAAGGTGGTGTGCGGCACCGACACGCTGGGCGTCGGCATCAACGTGCCGATTCGCACCGTGCTGCTGACCGGCCTGACCAAGTACGACGGGGTGCGCACCCGCCGGCTCAATGCCCGTGAGTTCCATCAGATCTCGGGCCGTGCGGGTCGTGCGGGCTTCGACACGATGGGCAGCGTGTGGGTGCAGGCGCCGGACCACGAGGTGGAGAACGCCCGGCTCATCGCCCGCGCCGGCGACGATCCCAAGAAGCTCAAGAAGGTTCAGAAGCGCAAGCCCCCGGAGGGTTTCGTGTCCTGGTCCGAGGAGACGTTCGACCGCCTGGTCGCGGCCTCCCCCGAGCCCATGGTCTCGCGGTTCAACGTCACCAACGCCATGCTGCTCAATGTGATTGCGCGCAAGGGCAATTGCTTCTACGCCATGCGGCATCTGCTGGAGGACAACCACGAACCGCGCGCGGCCCAGCGCAAACACATCCTCAAGGCCATCAAGCTCTATCGCGCGCTGCGGGACGCGGGTGTGGTGCAGCAGCTCGACGAGCCGGACGAGTTCGGCAGGCACGCGCGGCTCATGGTGGATCTGCAGCGTGATTTCGCGCTCGATCAGCCGCTGTCCCCGTTCGCCCTGGCCGCGTTCGAGTTGCTGGACAAGGAGTCCCCTACCTACACCCTCGACGTCATCACCCTGATCGAGGCGACGCTGGAGAATCCGCGCCAGCTGCTGATGGGCCAGCAGCACAAGGCGCGCGGGATCGCGGTGGCGGAGATGAAGGCCGACGGCATCGAGTACGAGGAGCGCATGGAGCTCCTGGAGGAGGTGACCTGGCCCAAACCGCTCGCGCAGGAGCTCATCTACCCGGCGTACGAGACGTACAAGGCGGGTCATCCCTGGGTGTCGGAGTTCGAGCCGCAGCCCAAATCCGTGGTCCGGGAGATGGTCGAGCGGTCCATGACCTTCGCCGAGCTGGTGTCGCAGTACGAGCTGGCGCGGTCGGAGGGCGTGGTGCTGCGCTATCTGGCCGACGCCTACCGGGCGCTGCGGCGCACGGTGCCCGAGCAGGCCCGCACCGAGGAGCTCGACGACATCACCGAATGGCTGGGCGAGCTGATCCGCCAGGTCGACTCCAGCCTGCTGGACGAATGGGAGCAGCTGACCAATCCGGGCGCGGAGACCGACACCGAACAGATCGCCTTCGGCGCGGAGGGCGTGCGGCCCATCTCCGCCAACGAGCGCTCGTTCCGGGTGCTGGTGCGCAACGCGCTGTTCCGCCGGGTGGAACTGCTGGCGCTGCAACGCTGGGCGGCCCTGGAGGACTTCGGCGACGAGGTGGACTGGGAGGGCGAACTCGAGCCGTACTTCGCCGAGTACGACGAAATCCGGACCGGTCCCAACGCGCGCGGGCCGAAACTTTTCCAGGTTGAGCAGCGCGAGGGTTTCTGGCATGTGCGCCAGGTGCTGGACGATCCGGCCGGCGATCATGGTTGGTCCGTGGACGCCATTGTTGACCTGGCCGAATCCGACGCGGCGGGTGAAGTGGTCTTCGATGAGCTGAGCGTCACGGCGGGCTGAGCGCCCGGAGACCGACGATCCAGCCTAGGGGTTCTCGTCGGTTTTGTGGCGGTTTCGTGCGGTGGGGTGACGAAGTCGATGGTTCTTCGGTTCGTTTTCCGGGCCCCGGCGCTGCTATTGTCGCCCACTGTTGCCCGAGGCCGTTTCGGCAGCCCGAACAGTGGGGAGTTCCCTTAGATTGTCCGTTTCAAACCCGCCCGAGTCGCCCTGTCTGGTCATCGACCTGAACCGGGTCCGCGCGAATTACCGCGCGCTGCAAGCCGCACTACCTTCGGCCCGAATCCGATTCGCCGTCAAGGCGAGTCCCGTGCCGGAGATCATCCGGCTACTGAACGACGAGGGCGCGGAGTTCGATGTCGCCAGCGTCGGGGAAATCGAGCTCTGCCTCGCGCAGGGGGTTGATCCGGCCGTCATGTGTTACGGCAACCCGATCAAGAAGGCCGCCCACATCGCCGCCGCGCACGCGGCCGGCGTCCGGCGCTTCGCCTCGGACACCGAGGACGATCTGGTCCGGATCGCCGAGCACGCGCCGGGCGCGGAGATCGAACTCCGCTTCCTGGCCTCGGCCCCGGCCTCGCAGACGCCCTTCGGCGTCAAGTTCGGCTGCGCCCCGGGCGAAGCCGTGCAACTGCTGGTGCGCGCGCACGATCTGGGACTGACGATCGCCGGTCCGTACTTCCATGTGGGTTCGCAGCAACTCGATCCCATCGCCTGGCAGATCGGCATCGAACAGGCGGGTGCCATCGCGGAAGCGCTGGCGGCCAAGGACATTCCCGTGAAGGCGGTGAATATCGGTGGGGGACTGCCGATTTCGTACGCCGACGCGGCCCCCGGCGTGGACGAGCTGGGCGCGGTCATCGCCGCTGCCGCCGCCCGCCATCTCCCGGAACACACCGCTCTCATCGTGGAACCCGGTCGCGCCCTTGTGGGTAACACCGGCGTGATCCACGGCGAGGTGGTCAATGTTCGCCAGGCGCCGGACGGGCGGCGCTGGATATACCTCGATATCGGCCGCTACAACGGCATGGCCGAAACCGAGAACGAGTACATCGCCTACCGCTTCCAGACCGATCGCGACGGCGATCCGATGGACGAGGTGGTGGTCGCCGGTCCGACCTGTGACGGCGACGATGTACTGTATCAGCGCACGCGTGTCCTCTTACCGACCACGTTGCGAGCCGGTGATCCCATTCGGATCCTCGAGACCGGCGCATATACGGCGAGCTATTCGTCGGTGTCCTTCAACGGTTTTCCGCCTTTGACTGTTCATGTCATCGGCGCTGAGCGAGAGTGAGTTTAGCCATGACGGCAGAATTCACCGGCTGGCACGTGCTGGCCGAGTTCGGTGGTGTCGACGCGGCCCTCTGCGACGACCTCGAACGACTCGAAGCCGCACTTCGAAAATCGTTGGTCGCCGCGGGGGTGACCATCTGTGATGTCGTGCGCAAGCAGTTCGAGCCGCAGGGTGTCACCATCCTGGCTCTACTGGCCGAGTCCCACGCCTCGATCCACACCTACCCCGAATCCGGAGACATCTTCGTCGACGTGTTCACCTGCGGCAGCATCGGCGCGGGCGCGACCAAGGCCGTGGAGCTGCTGCAGGCCGAGCTCGCCCCGAAGTCGGTCAACATGGAGGTCATCCAGCGCGGGCACGCCGCGCGCCGGATCCATGAGCCGGTCGGCGAGGGTCTGACCCGGGTGTGGAACATGTCCGAGGTCATCGTGGACACCAACACCCCGTTCCAGCACATGGTGATCGCCGAAACCGAGCAGGGCCGGTCCCTGTTCTCCGACGACGATCGCCAGTCCACCGAGTTCTCCCAGCTCACCTACCACGAGGCCATGCTGGTCCCCGGGTACGCGCTGGCCGAGAAGCTGGACAAGGTGCTGATCATCGGTTCCGGTGAGGGTGTCGCCTCGCAGATGTCGGCCGCGGCGGGCGCCACGCTCGTCGATCACGTCGACATCGATCAGCTAGAGGTCGAGCTGTGCGCCGAGCACCTGCCCTACGGCTACTCGCAGGCGGATCTGGCCGAGGCGGTCGCGCAGACCGGCCCGATCAAGATGCACTACGCCGACGGCTGGGACTTCCTGGCCAAGGCCGAGGCCGCGGGCACCCGCTACGACCTCATCTGCATCGACCTGCCGGACGAGCGCGTCGAGGATGCCCAGCACAACCGCCTGTACGAGGACGACTTCCTCAATCGCTGTAAGGCGATCCTGGCCGAGGGCGGCGTGCTCGCGGCCCAGGCCGGCTGTCAGACCATGTGGCGCAACGAAACCCTCAAGCGTTCGTGGACCCGCTTCCACAACCTGTTCGAGACCGTGGTCCCCTACGTCTCGGACGAGCACGAGTGGACCTTCATCTTCGGTACCCCCAAGGCCATCGAGGATCCGGTCGCCAAGATGACCGCCACCCTGCCGACCCTGCCCTACAAGGCGGAGACGATCGACGAGCGGGCCCTGGTCCGCGGCGCCATCGAGCCCCACGCCCTGCGCGTGGGCGCGACGGTCGGCTAGTTCGGTCGATCACGAGCAACCAAGGCCCGCACGGATTTTCGATCCGTGCGGGCCTTCTCGTCGTCCGCGAACCGGCGCATGCCCGCCGTCGGTCCGGGCGGCGTACCGACCGGAATCGACGCCGGCGAGCGCTTGACTTGGAGTGCGCTCCAGGTCGTAGCGTCGTCGTGGTGAGCACGACTCACCACGACGCCAAGGAGGACACACGGATGATCGCGACCAGGATGCTCGGCGAACTGCGGGTCGGCGCACAGGGGCTCGGTTGTATGGGGATGAGCCAGGCGTATGGCGTTCGCGACAGTGACGCGGAGTCGATCGCCACCATTCACCGGGCCCTGGATCTGGGCGTCACCATGCTCGATACCGCGAATGTCTACGGGCCCGAGACCAATGAGCGCCTCATCGGGCGGGCCATCGCCGACCGCCGGGATCGGGTGGTGCTGGCGACGAAGTTCGGCATCGTCTGGGGCGAGGGCGGGAGCATGGGGGCGCGCGGTGACGCGGCCTATGTCAAGCAGAGCTGTGACGCGTCGCTGACGCGACTCGGGGTGGATCATATCGACCTCTACTACCAGCATCGGGTGGATCCGGCGGTGCCGGTGGAGGAGACCTGGGGTGCGCTGTCCGAACTCGTGACCGCGGGCAAGGTGCGCCATCTCGGTATCTCCGAGGCGTCGGCGGCGACGATTCGGCGTGCGCACGCGGTGCATCCGGTCACGGCGCTGCAGAGCGAGTGGTCGCTGTGGACCCGCGATATCGAGGCCGAGATCCTGCCCGTCTGCCGAGAATTGGGCATCGGTGTGGTTCCGTTCTCGCCGCTGGGACGCGGCTTCCTGACCGGCTCGATCACCTCGGCCGACGAGTTGCCCGCCGACGATATGCGTCGACGCCTCCCGCGATTCGCCGAGGGCAACCTCGACCGCAATCTCGAGATCGTCGACACGCTGCGCGCGCTCGCGGGCGAAAAAGAAGTCACCGCGGGCCAGTTGGCCCTGGCCTGGGTGCAGAGTCGAGGCGCCGACGTGGTGCCGATCCCCGGCACCAAACGCCGCTCCTACCTGGAACAGAATGTCGCAGCACTCGATATCGAACTGAGTGCCGAGGATGTCGCACGAATCGAAGCAGCCGCACCGGCCGGCGCCGTCGCCGGGGCCCGCTATCCCGAAGAGCTGGCCCGCGCGGCCGGGAAGTAGCGCCTCCGGGCCCCCGGAACAGATTGGTGGAAGGCCGGTTACAGCGGGCAAGGGGCGGAACATGATTGCCGGGGATCGGGTGATCCGGCGACTGTCGGGGCGACTCGCTACAGTCGCTGCGTCAACGCTCCACTGATTCGGGGGAACATGCTCGACTCCGCCCGCACCGTCGCCGATGGTGCCGATGTCTCCACTCTCGATGCCGCTGCCGGGGAAGACCTCTGGCAGATTCCCGACGACTGGTGGGCGGCGGCCGCACCCGTGCGCGGGCTGGGTCCGGCCCCCACCCTCGAGCCCTATCCGCCGGCGGTGTTCGACTTCGCGAACGCCGTTGCCTCCCAGCGCAAAGAGCTGCTCGCCTGCCTCGATCGTTCGGCTGCGCGTTACGGCGACGAACTGGCCGTGGCCGGGCGCGACGCGCTGCGGGACGCGGCGACCTGCACACCGCTCGGCGCGGCGGTACTCACGCTGCTACTGCATCGGCTGGTCAGCGGCGTGCACTACGCCGCCGACGCCTGGCTGCTCGGGCGCGGGCTCGCCTTCGCGGCCGAGGCCGCGGTGTGCCAGTCGGAACTTGCCCTGGATTGGGATCACGACACCACCACCCGCAGCTGGCACTACCTGGTGCGCCGCCTCGATCCGGCCGAGCCCGGCCGGAGTTCGGCGCCCGACGAACTGGTGACCGTGCGACGGTATCTGGCCGCCGCCACCGAACCCGACTACCGCGCGGCCGTCGAACGGCTGGCGGGCCTGCGCGCCGCCGGGTGCGGACTCGCGGCGCGCATCGCCGCCTCGTACCTCGCGCCGACCGAAACCCGTTGGGTAACCGACGATCTCGACGCGCTGGCGCCCGCGCAGGTCTCCTACGACAGCAGGTTCGTACTGCTGACTGCGAGCGTGCACGACGCCGAACAGCTCGACAAGCTGGTCGGGGTGTTCGACGCCGCGCAGTACTCCTACGGCGTCGGCCGCAGCTCGCTCTTCGCCGCGCTCGTACGGCTGGGCCCCGAGGCCGCGCCCGCCGTCGAGCGTCTGCTGCGCGCACGGGATCTCGACGGGGAGATGGTGCGCGCGCTGGCCCGGATCCTGGCGGGTTTCCCCACCGACGCGGCTTTCGCGAGTCTGGCCGCGCGGGCCGAACAGCGCTTCGTTCCGCCGGTCCTGGTCGAGGCCGCGCACCGGTATCCGCGCCGGGCCCTGCGCATGCTGGGACCGGCCGCGGCGAGATCCGGTATGGCCCGGCACGTGCTGCGCTCGATCGCTCGTGCGCACCCGGAGTTGGCCGCCGAATTGCCGGAGACCGCAGCCTATCTCGATGACGAACGGCCCCGGGCCACGCCCGGGGAACTGCCCGAGGTGCTGCGGGTGACACCGTGGACGCAGGCGCTGGCCAAGACCGAACAGGTCACCCTGGCGAACCTCGCCGCGCCGGCGCCCGATGGTCTGGCCTGGCTGCCCGGCGAACGCGCGGAGTGGGAGCAGGCGGAGGTGTGGGTCACCGACGCCGAGCGGATGAACTACGCGGCCGAGATCGCACGCGCGGTCGCGAGCGATTCCGGATCGTTCTGGAGTGTGGTGCGGTTGTTCGCCAGTGCGCCGGACGAGTTGGTGCGCCCGCATCTGGCAACGACCTCGATCGGGCGGATGTGGCACTCCGAGCCCGGCCTGCGCCGCATTCTGGCTCGGTTCGAGGACGACGCGATCTCCTTCGTCACCCGTGCGGTGCAGTCCAACCCGACCAACCTGGCGCATCTGCTCGCCCCGGTGACCGGCGCGCAGGTGACCGCGCTCATGACCCGCTGGCTGGACGGCAAGCGCACCCGGCCGGTCGCGGTCCAGTGGTTCGACCGCAACCGCGCCGTCGCGTTGCCCACCCTCATCGCGGCGAGCCTGGGCAAGGCGGGCAAGGATCGCCGCGCCGCGGAGGCCACGCTGTGCTGGCTGGCCGAACGCGGTCATCGCGCCGAGATCGAGGCCGCGGCGGCGCTGCTCGATCCCCGCGCCGCGGCCGCCACGGCCGTGCTGCTGGACACCGATCCCCTGCACCGGCTGCCCGCCAAGATTCCGGCGATCCCGACGTGGCTCGCGCCCGAGTTGCTGCCCGGGTTGGCGCTGCGGCGCAACGGCGCGGTGCTGTCGCAGGATTCGGCGCGCGACGTGTGCCAGGTGCTGGCGCTGTGCGGCCCGAACGGCGACTACGCCGGTGTCGATCAGATTCGCGAGGCCGCGGATCCGGAGTCGCTCGCCGAATTCGCCTGGAGCGTCTTCGAACTCTGGAAGCTCGCGGACTATCCGTCCAAGGACGGCTGGGTGTTGCACGCGCTCGGTCTGATCGGCGACGACGAGACCGCGCGCAGGCTCGGCGCGTTGATTCGGGTGTGGCCCGGGGAGGCCGCGCATGCCCGTGCCGTCTCGGGGCTCGACGTGCTCACCGCGCTCGGCACCGATGTGGCTCTCATGCAGCTCAACGGCATCGCCGAGAAGGTGAAGTTCAAGGGCCTCAAGACCAAGGCGCAGGAAAAGGTCGCCGAGGTCGCCGAAAGTCTGGGCCTGACAGCGGAACAGCTCGCCGATCGCCTGGTGCCCGAGTTCGGGCTGAACGCCGACGGCACGCTGGTGCTCGATTTCGGCCCGCGCGGTTTCATCGTCGGATTCGACGAGCAGTTGAAGCCGACGGTGTCGGACGCGGTGCGCGGTGACGACGGCGCGTGGCAGGCCACCGGCCTCCGCAAGGCCCTGCCCAAGCCGGGCCCGAAGGACGATCCCGAACTGGCCCCCGCGGCCGCGAAACTCTTCGCCGCTCTCAAGAAGGACGTGCGCACCGCGGCCGCCGATCAGATCCGCCGTTTCGAGCGCGCGATGGTGCTCGGCCGGCGCTGGTCCGCGGCCGACCACCGCCGCCTGTTCGTGGAACATCCGCTGCTGTGGCATCTTTCGCGCCGGCTCGTGTGGGTCACCCTCGACGCCGAGGGCGCGGTCGACGGATCGTTCCGGGTCGCGGAGGATCGCAGCTACGCCGACGCGGCGGACGAGCCCATCGATGTCGCCCCCGACACCGTGGTCGCCCTCGCGCATCCCCTGCACCTGGGCTCGGCCCTGAGTGAATGGGCCGAGGTGTTCGCCGATTACGAGATCCTGCAACCCTTCCCGCAGTTGCAGCGCGAGACCTACGCCTTCGACGAGGCGGAGCTGGGCGCCGACACCCTCGCCCGCTTCACCGGGCTCTCCCTCCCCACCGGCACGCTGCTGGGCCTGGGCCGATTCGGCTGGGAGCGTGGCGAACCCATGGACGGCGGCGTCTCCTGCGAGATGTTCCGCGACCTGGGTGACGGTAATTCCGCGGTCATCGACATGGATCCGGGCATCATCGCCGGGGACGCCCTGGAGTTCGACACCCAGAAGATCACCGTCCACCTGACCCGCACCGGCGACGAGGGCTACTGGAACCGCACCGACAATCCGCCCACCTTCGCCGCGCTGGACGCGGTGACTGGTTCGGAACTGCTGCGCGAGCTGGAGATTCTGTCGCTCCGCGACAACGGCTGACCCGCGACGGATGTGGCACGTGGTGGCTCGGCCGTGCCCGAGCCACCACGATCGAACGAGGAGACCGCGAACGAGCCCGCGCGCCGGGCGGACGCGGCCTGCGGCGTGCCCGGACCCGGGAGCCGCGCCGACGATGGAGGAAACATGGGCGGGGACACGGCGATCGAGCTCGAACGCACCGATGAGGACACCTGGATCGCGCCGACGAGCTGGGCGGAGAAGGCCGCCCCGTTCCGCGGGCGCGGGCCGGTACAGACACCGGTGATCGACACCAAGGCGATCGGGCGCTACCGCGGGTGGCTCGCGCACGAGTCGATGGCGGCTTCGGTGGCGGCGACGGCGGAGCAGGAGCCCGATCTGGCCGCTGCCGCGCGGGGCGTGATCGCCGACCCGGAGTCGGCGACCGCGCTCGGGCTGGCGGTCACCGGGATCCTGGCGCGCGCTCTGGACGAGCACCGCGCCACCGGGTCGCCCATGAGCGCCGCCCAATTGATCGATATCTGGATCAGTGACCACGGCGTCGTGCTCGCCGCCGAGGCAGCGGTGCTGTGGGCGGGGCTGGGCACCGCGCGGCGACGCCCCGGTACCGAGCCGACGCCGTGCTTCGGTGCGCACCGGGTGACGGATCCGTGCCGTGACGCCCTGCCGACGCGGGCGATGTGGAAGCTGCGGGCACACATCGCGCTCCTGTCCGAGGCCGACCACCGAACGGTGGTGGAGCGCCTCGGCCGCCATCGCGCCGAATCCGGCGCCCTGTCCGTCCGCGTCCCGGCCTCGTATCTCGTTCCCACTCGGCAGGATTGGCTGGACCGGGACTTGGCGGACGGTCGCCGCGCCGGCGGCCCCGGGTACACCGGCGAGGCCTGGTCACCGCTCGCCTGTTCCGCCACGACCGCCGCGCAGCTGGCGCTGCTCCCCCGGCACAGCTACATCGGGGTGATACCGGGGCGGACCGAGTTGTTCAGCGCCCTCGTTCATGTCGGACCCGAGGCCGCCGATTATCTGGCCGCGGCCATGGACGCCCCCTACCTGCCGGCCGAGCAACAGCGGATGCTCGCGGCCCTGCTGGCGCAGTTGCCCGGCGACGCCGCCTTCGCCGCGCTGGCCCGGCGGGCCGAGCGCCCGGTGATCCGGGGTGCGCTGATGACATCGATGCTCCGATTCCCGTTGCGCGCCAGGCGAATTCTCGCCACGGAGGTCGAGCGATCCCCGCTGCTCGACGAACTGATCCACTGGCAGGCGCGGATCGTCTTCGCGCCCGAGTACGCGGCGGAGTCGCGCCCGATACCGGAGGCCGCGCCGCACGAGTTGCCGCGCCTGTTCACCGAACCGCCCTGGGAGCGTGAGATCTCCGCGCGCGAGGAGGTCGTGCTGAGCGGGATCGGTACCGAGCGCGCGCCCACGCTGGCATGGCTGCCCGGCGAACAAACCGAGTGGGCGAACAACGATCTGCGGGTCTACGAGCCGCGCGAAGGCTGGCAGTCGCGGATCGATGCCGTGCTGCGCGCGGCGGACCCCTCGGGCTACAGCCTGGCCGAGATGTTCGCCGCCGCACCGCAGGAACTGGTCGCACCGCATCTGGGCCTGCTGCGCGCCGACTATTTCTGGGACTGGATCGTGCTCATGCAGCGGCTGCTCGGGCGCTACGGAGACGAGGTCGCCGAGGTCATCGTGGGCGCGGTGCGCAATTCCCCGGCCGCGCGCGCCGAAGTGCTCGCACCGGTGACCGGCACCGCGGTCACGACGCTCATGACCCGCCTGCTCGGCTCGCGCCGGGGCGTGCGGGCCGTGGCGCTGACCTGGTTCGAACGCCATCTCGAGCGTGCGGCGCCCGACCTCGTGGCCGCCGCGCTGGGCCGCCCGGGCGCCTCCCGGACGCTCGCCCGCCAGGCCCTGTCGACGCTGAACGCGCGGGGTCATCGAGAGGCACTGTGCGCGGGCGCGGTGGGCCTCGGACCGGAGGCGGCCGCCGCGATCGAAGCGGAGCTGTCGGCCGACCCTCTCGAACAGTTGCCCGCGGTGCGGCCCGAACTTCCGGCGTGGGCGGATCCGCGCGGATTGCCGCCGATCCTGTTGCGCGACAGCGGCCGTGCCCTGCCACCCGCCGCCGTGTCGGCCGTGTGCACCATGCTGAGCTTCTGCGCTCCCGGCGAGAACTATCCCGGGATCGCGATCGTCGCGGAGATCGCGCAACCACGCTCGCTGGCAGCCTTCGGCCGGGCGCTGTTCGACACCTGGCGACTGGCCGGATATCCGCCGGACCACACCTGGGCGCTGCACGCGCTCGGCCTGTTCGGCGACGACGACACCGCCCGCGACCTGGCCCCGCTGATTCGCGCGTGGCCCGGCGAGAACGCCCACGCGCGAGCGGTGGCGGGGCTGGATGTGCTCGTCTCGATCGGCAGCGATGCCGCACTGATGCAGCTGAACAGCATCGCCGAGAAGGTGAAGTTCAAGGCCATCAAGAACACGGCGCGGGAGAAGATCCGGGAGCTGGCCGAGGAGGCCGGACTCACCTCCGAAGAACTGGCGGACCGGCTGGTTCCGAGCTTGGGGCTCGACGCCCGGGGCGGCATCGTGCTCGACTACGGCAGCCGTTCGTTCCGCGCCGGCCTGGACGAACAGCTGCGCCCGGTGATCCACGACAGCGACGGCACGCCGCGCAAGAGCCTGCCCAAGCCGGGCGCGAAGGACGACCCGGAGCTGGCGCCGCTCGCGTACAAGGCGTTCACCGCGTTCAAGAAGGACGCCAAAGCGGCTGCCGAGGAACAACTTCGGCGCCTGGAACGGGCGATGACGACCGGCCGGCGCTGGACGGCCGCCATCCATCGCCCGCTGTTCGCCGAGCATCCGCTGATCTCGCAGCTCGCACGGCGACTGGTGTGGATCACCGTCGACGAGAACGACGCCGTCACCGGATCGTTCCGGGTCGCCGAGGATCTGAGCTTCGCCGATGTGCACGACGAACCCGTGACCCTGACCGCGGACACCCGCGTCGGCATCGCGCATCCGCTGCATCTCGGTGACACGATCACGGCGTGGTCGGAGGTTTTCGCCGATTACGAACTGCTGCAACCATTCCCGCAACTCCACCGGAAGAGCTACACCCTCGCTCCCGAGGAGAACCCGGCTCTGACCCTGACGCGATTCGAGGGCCGGACCGTCGCCACCACGAAACTACTGGGGCTGCAACGTTTCGGCTGGATCCGCGGCGACGCGGAGTACGGCGACATGGCCGTGGTGATCCACCGGCCGCTGCCCGGGGGCCGGGCGGCCGTGCTCGCGCTGAATCCGGGGATCTCGGTTGCCGAGGTGCTGCGCTGGAGCGAGCAGCAGATCACCGTTTTCATCACCGGCACCGGCCAGGAGAACCGGTGGAGCGCCGACCGCACCGACTACTCCTTCGGCGGTCTGGACGCGGTCACCGCCTCCGAACTCCTGCGTGAACTGACCCAGCTCTTCGACGAATGAGGACTTCCGCTGTGCCGCCTGCCCGAGGGGACGTGACCGCCGACCGGCCGGTCGCGACCGCCGAACTCGCCGACCTTCCCGACCTGCTGCGCTACCCGCCGTGGGAACGGAGCGAGGCCGCGGCCCGGCCCGCCGTGACAGCCGGTGTCGCCGCCCCGCGCCCACTCGCGCTGCGCTGGCTGCCCGGCGAGCAGGCGCGGTGGGCGAATTGGCCCGCGCACCACTGGCCCCCGGTCAAGGATTGGCCCGCGACCGTGCAGCGGCATCTCGAGCGCGGCTACCTGCACCGCCTGGGCACCGTGAAGATCTTCGCGCTGGCTCCGGTGGAGCTGGTCGCGCCGCATCTGGACCTGCTGCGCGCGAACCTCCACAGCAGCTGGGACGAAGCGCTGCGGCGGGTGCTGGGCCGGTTCGGCGACGACGTCCTGGACGGCGCGGTGGCCGCGGCCATCGAATACCCGCGATCCAACGCCGGGGTGCTGCTGCCGGTGACCGGAACGGCGGTCACGACCTTCATGACGAAGGAGTACCACACCGAACGCGGCCGGGCGGTGGCCGTGTCCTGGTTCGATCGCCATCTGCCGATCGCGGCCGCCGACCTGATCACGGTGGCGGTGGGCAAACCCGGGCGCAACCGCGCGAACTCCTGGAACATCCTGCGCGCGTACGCCGCTCAGGGCCGCGCCGGCGAACTTCACACCGCCGCGGCCGGTCTGGGCCCGGAGTTCGAGACCGCGTTCGGCGCGGAACTGACCGCCGATCCGCTGCTCCGGCTGCCCGCCCGGATGCCACCGCCGCCGCCCTGGCTCACCGTCGCCACGCTGCCGCCGATCATCCTGCGCGAGCACCGATCCGCGCTGCCGCCCGCCGCGCTGACCACCGTGTGCACCATGCTCGCCCTCTGCACCCCGGACACCGACTACGCGGGCATCACCCGGCTCACCGGCCTCGCCGAACCCGACAGCCTGGCCGCCTTCGGCTGGGCGCTGTTCGAGCAGTGGGAACGGGCCGGATGCCCGGCCCAGCAGAACTGGGTATTCGGCGCCCTCGGCCGCTGGGGTGACGACGACGTCGCACGCCGTCTCGCCGAGCTCATCCGCGTCTGGCCCGGCGAGGGCGCGAACGCCCGCGCCGCCACCGCCCTGGGTGTCCTGACCTCGATCGGCAGCGCCGTCGCGCTGCGCGAACTCGAGACCATCGCCGCGAAGTCGAAGTTCAAGGGTCTGCGCACCAAGGCGAGGGACGCACTGGCCGGCCTGAACGACTACTGAAGCGCCGACACCGGCGAGCCCGCCACCCGGTCGGTGATTCCACCGGCCCGCACCGATGTCGGTGCGGTTGTTTACAGTCGGGGCCGAATTACGATCATGGAAAACGGGGTTTCATGGCTACACGATCGCGACGCCGGACCGTCGGGGAGGTCGGTGCGGCGTCCGAGGACATTTTCGATCCGACGGCGGTGCAGCGGCGGGGGTTGCTGTATCGAGCGGGGTCGGTGATCGAGTTCCCGGGTCCCGGGATATCGGCGGAAGAGGCCGCCGCGCAAGCGGAGTCGTGTGCACCGTATTACGCGGCCGCGGTGGAGTGGATCGAGGCGAAGATCCCCGTGGACGGGGGCCGCGGGCTCCCGGCGGAGCCCGGACCCCTCGGCGCGGTGCCCGTCGACGTGGCGGCCGCCCTGCTCTCCCGGATCACACAGCTCGGCTGGCGCGCCACGAGCAAGCAGCGGGCGCAGGCCGACGCGGAGACCCTGGGACTGCTCGAGCACTGGTACCACGAGCGAGGCATCGAGTTCATCGTGGAGGCGGTGCTGCTCGCGGGCTCTCATCCACTGTGGTGGAAGGAGATCGGCTGGCACCGGGACGACGCCGCCGACGATCTGCGGCGCATTCTCGGACCGGTTCGCAATCGGCTCGCGGAGTTCGCGCCCGGCGACCCGGCGCTGAACGCCACCGTCGAGGTCATGGAGCGGTATCGGGCGGACGATATCCTGGGTCGCCGCGCCGTCATCGCCGCCGTACTGCTGCCGTGGCAGCGGGACTGGGTGTCCGCCGCCGTCGCTCGCGCCGCGGATGCACGCGACCACGGGCACGCGAGCGTACTGGTCGACGCCGCCGCCGAACCGGAACACCTGATCGCGCTCGGCCGTGTGCACAGCGGTTACAGTCCCGAGCCCGGGGTCGCGTTGGATACCGCGAAACAGGCGATCACACTGGTCAACTCGTTCGGATTCGACATCGCGCCGCTGCTGGCCTCCTGGATCGACCACTACACGGTCAGGGAACGCAAGATGCAGGCCCCGATCGCCGACGTGCTGGCGGTCATCCCGACGGACGCGGCGTTCGAGGAACTGATCGCGCGCACCGGGATACCGGTGGCGCTCACCGCGCTGCGCCACGCCACCGAACGCTTCCCCCGCCGCGCGCTGCGCCTGCTCGACCCGGAGCGCGACGCCGACACCCTCCGGGAATTGGTGCACGATCGGCCCGAACTGGCCCGCGACCACCTCCCGCACCTGTCCCCCGCCACCGCCGAATTGGTACGCGCCGCACTGGAACCGGCCGCGCCCGTCGACGACGACGCGCTACCGGAGATCCTGCGGACGCCGCCGTGGCTGCGCAAGCGCCCCAAACCGGCGGCGCTCGCTCTCACCGGTCCGCTCGAGGTCCGCTGTGCCTGGCTGCCGGAGGAACGTGCGCGGTGGCTGGCGGGGGCCGACCTGTCGAACTACAAGCCCCGTCCCGATCTGCGGGCGAACATGGGCACGCGCGCCCTCACCCCCACCGACCTTCTCGAAATGCTGTACGCGGGGCCGGAATTCACCCGTCCACTCCTGCCGGGAGCAACGCTGCAGTACGTGTGGGACCGCGCCGATCCGTTACGCGCGATCATCGCCGCCCACGAGACCGAGGCGTACCCGCTGGCGCTGTCCGCCGCCCGCGCGTTCAGTCGCGAGGTCCCCGACATCATCATGGCGTTCGAAAGCCCCGAGGTGGTGGCCCTGGTGGCACAGTGGCTCCAGCGGCGCACGCTGCGCGCGACGGGTGTGCGGTATCTGCGACGGCACGCCGGCTACGCCGCGCGCGTGCTGATTCCGGGAGCGGTCGGCAAAAGCGTCAAGGAACGCCGGGTGCACGGCCGTACCCTGCGCACACTGGCCGAACTCGGCCATCTGACCGAGATCCGTACGGCCGCAGCGGAATACGGACCACCCGCGGTGGCCGCGGTCGAGGCCGTGCTGGCCCTGGATCCCGCCGCGGACCTGCCTGCCCGGCTGCCCGCGATCCCGCCCTGGGTGAATCCCGCCGCGCTGCCGCCGATCACGCTGCGCGCCAACGGCCTACCGCTGCCGGCGGCGGCCGCCGAGCACGTCATCACCATGCTGCAGCTCGCCCTGCCCGGCGAACCCTACGTGGGTTTGGACACGATAAGACCGTACTGCGATACCCGTTCGCTGGCCGACTTCGGCTGGGAGCTGTACCAGCAGTGGTGGCGGGCGGGCGGTCCCACCAAATTCACCTGGATCTACGAGGCGCTCGGCGCGCTCGGGGACGACGACACCGTCGCCCTGCTGCTGGCCGATATCCGGGAGCGGCGGTCGGACCCGCGCTCGGTGAGCGCGCTGGACGCCTTCGTCACCCTCGGCAGTGATGCCGCCCTGCTGGCGTTGAAGACCATCGGCGACAAGGTCAAGACGCATCGGGTGCGCGAGGGCGCGCAGGCGCGCATCACCGACATCGCCGACCGGCGCGGACTCACCCCCGATCAGCTCGCCGATCGCCTCGTGCCGGACCTCGGACTCGACGAGAACGGCACGCTGACACTGGATTTCGGTCCCAGGCAGTTCATCGTCGGATTCGACGAGCGGCTGCAGCCCACCGTGGCGAACCTCGACGGCGCCACCGTCAAGGCCCTGCCCAAGCCGGGTGCGAAGGACGATTCGGCCCGGGCCGCGCAGGCGCACAGCACCTTCCGCGCCATGAAGCTCACCGTGCGAACGATGGCCGCCGATCAGATCAAACGGCTCGAACGCGCCATGGTCGAGCAGCGGCGCTTCACCGTCGAGGAATTTCGCACCGGCTTCGTCGCGCACCCGTGGCGCCGGCACATCACCCGGCGGCTGGTGTGGGGCGTGTACGAGGGCGAGAAGCTGGTGTCCACCTTCCGCATCGCCGAGGACCGCACCTGCGCGGACCAGGACGATCGGACACTACCGCTGGCCGAGGACGCCGAACTCGGCATCGCGCACCCGCTGCAGTTCGCCGACGCCGTCCCGGCCTGGAGTGAACTGTTCGCCGATTACGAACTGCTGCAACCCTTCGCGCAGCTCGGCCGGGACATCTACTCGGTTCCGCCCGAGCTGCTCGGCGACCACCGCATCCCCGACGACGGCACGGCGGTGGACAGTACCCGCCTGCTGGGCCTGACCGCGCGCGGCTGGCTGCCGCCCAAGAACACCGACGGCGCACACATGTGCGACTTCGAGAAGCCGCTGCCCGGCGGCCGCTTCCTGTCGGTGTCGGCCGATCCGGGTCTCATGGCCTGGGATCCGCGCGCGAATCCCACCCAGCACCTCACCGCCCGGCTGTGCCGTTCGCACCACCACCGCGGGGACATCACCTTCGCCGACCTCGACGAGGTCACCGCCTCGGAAGTACTGCGCGATCTCGCGTGGCTGAAAGCAGGAGCCCAGTGACCACGACCGAACACCTCCAGCGCCCGCCCGCCGAAATGCGCTGGGCCGCGGACCTGGCGCGTCTGCGCGAGAGCGACACCGCACCGCGCCCGCCCGGCTGGGCGCTGAGCGTGGACGCGGCCAAGCGCTTCATCGTCGGCGATCCCGCGCTCGGGATCGCCAACAAGTTCGTCGGGGACGCCTCGCTGGTCGATCGCGCGCTGGTGAGCCTGGCGACCACCCGCGGATTGCTGCTCACCGGCGAACCCGGCACCGCCAAATCACTGCTGTCCGAATTGCTGTCCTGCGCGATCTCCGGTGATTCCACGCTGACCATCCAGGGCGGAGCGGCCACCACCGAGGATCAGATCCGGTACGGCTGGAACTACGCCCTGCTGGTGTCGGAAGGACCGTCGGAGCGATCCATCGTGCCCGCGCCCATGATGCGCGGCATGCGGGACGGCAAGATCGTGCGCTTCGAGGAGATCACCCGCTGCCCCCTCGAGGTGCAGGACTCCATTCTCTCGCTGCTGTCCGATCGGGTGCTGGCGGTGCCCGAGCTCGGTGAGATGGTCTACGCCACCGAGGGTTTCAACGTCATCGCCACCGCGAACACCCGCGACCGCGGCGTCAACGACATGAGCGCCGCGCTCAAGCGCCGGTTCAATTTCGAAACCGTCTTCCCCATCAGCGATTTCGGCGCCGAACTGGCTCTGGTGGAAGCGGAGGCGGCCGCGCTGCTGCGGCGCTCGGGCGTCCCGCAGGCCCCGCCCCGGGACGTACTCGAGGTGCTGGTCACCGCGTTCCGCGAATTGCGCACCGGGGCCACCGCGTCGGGGACGCCGCTGGATCGCATGTCCTCGGTCATGAGCACCGCCGAGGCGGTATCGGTCGCGCACGCGGTCGGGCTGCGCGGATGGTATCTGCGGGGCGAAGCCGGCGACGGCGCGGATATCGTGCACTGCCTGGCGGGCACCGCCGCCAAGGACGATCCGGACGATCTCGCCCGGCTGCGCCGCTATCTGGAGCAGCAGGCCCCGCGCAAATCGGGACGGGCCTGGAAAGCCCTGCACGACGCTCGATTCCAGCTGCCGGGCTGACACCGTGCACGCTGAATCGATCGCTACGGCGGCGGGCACGGTGGCGGTCACCTTCATCGGTGTGCGCCACCACAGCCCGGCCTGTGCACGGCTGGTGCGCGACACCATTCGCGAGTTGCGGCCCGCGCACGTGCTCATCGAGGGACCGGCCGACATGAACGACCGGCTCGACGAACTGCTGCTCGGGCACGACCTGCCGATCGCGGTGTTCACCAGCTATCGCGACGACGAGCACCGGCACATGTCGTGGGCCCCGCTGTGCGACTACTCCCCCGAATGGGTGGGTCTGCGCGCGGGCCGCGACGCGGGCGCGCAGGTCCGGTTCATCGATCTGCCCGCCTGGCATCGCGCCTTCGCGGGCACCGAGAACCGCTACGCCGACGCCGAACGCCGCTACGAGCATGCCGTGGAACGCCTGTGCCGGGAGTTCGCGGTCGACAACATCGACGCGCTCTGGGACCACCTGTTCGAGCTCGGCGATCCCGCCACGCTGGCCGACCGCCTCGCCGCCTACTTCGAACTGGTCCGCGGTGACGATGACGCCTCCGACGGCGATCTCACCCGCGAGCGCTACATGGCGACCTGGCTGGACGCGGCCGTGGCCGATCTCGAAGGACGCGAAACCGGTTCCGGCCCGGCACATATCGTCGTGATCACCGGCGGATTCCACCGCCCGGCGTTGGTGCGGCACCTGCGGCGCCGGTCCGCGGCCGGCATCGGTCGAGACGGCAGCGATGGCGAGCACTCCGCCGCGGCCTCGGGTTCCGAGCCGGGCCGGGCCCCGCTGCCTGTCCGCGCGAAAGTCGATCACGATCAGGCGCGATCGGGGAACGGGCCCGAGTCCGTCATGGAACCAACGACATTCGAGCCGGACGGAGGTGATCCAGCGACCGCCGGGACGATCCGGTCCGACGCCACCGAGGGCACCGCCGCGCTCGGGTCCCCGGGGTGGCCGGTCGTGCCCGCGGCCCCGGCCACGGGAGCCGGCGGCAGCTACCTGGTGCCGTTCAGCTTCCGGCGACTGGACGCCTTCACCGGGTATCAGTCCGGGATGCCGTCGCCCGCCTACTACCAGCAGCTGTGGGAGGTGGGGGCCGAGGCCGCCGCCGAGGGGATCACCCGGGCGGTCGTGCGGCGGCTGCGCGAGCGCGGGCAGGCCGTATCCACCGCGTCGCTGATCGGGGCGCGCACGCTGACCGTGGGCCTGAGCCGGCTGCGCGGGCACGAATCGCCCTCGCGCACCGATGTTCTCGACGGGCTCGCCGGAACCCTGATCACCGAGGCCCTGGAGCAACCCCTGCCGTGGACCGGGCGCGGGCAATTGCCGGTCGGCACCGAACCCGTCGTGCTGGAGATGGTCGCGGCGCTCTCGGGCGACACCGTCGGCCGCCTGCACGCGAGCACCCCGCATCCCCCGCTGGTGCACGACGCGGCCGGCGAACTGCGGCGCTGCGGCATTCCCGACGAGGGCCGCCACGAACTCGACCTGACCACCGGCGGCGGCGTCGATGCCAGTCGCGTGCTGCATCGCCTGCGGGTCCTGGGGATTCCCGGCGTCGCCCGGCGCGGCGGACCCGCCCTGGGCCGTGCCCCCGAACTCACCGAAGTCTGGCTGCTGTCCCGCACCGAGATGCGGCTGCCCGCCCTGATCGAAGCCGGATCGCTCGGGGCTACCTGCGCCGAAGCCGCCGCCGCCCGGCTGGGTGAGCGCTTCGCCGCCGCCGGTTCCGACACCGGCGAACTCGCGGACGTGCTGTTCGACGCCACCCTGAGCGGGCTCTCGGAGCTGTCCGGGCGCATCGTCACCCAGGTGCGCACGCTCGTCGATGCCGCTGGAGCGCCCACCGGTCTCGGCAAGCTGCTGGCCGTCACCCTCGGATTGTGGCGCTACGACCGGATATTCGGCGCCGCGCAGTCGCCGACGCTGGCCGTGCTCATCGACGCGGCCGTGCTGCGCCTGCTGTGGCTGATCGAGGGCATCCGCGGCGGGCCCGCGCCCGCCGACGACCAACTGCTCGATGCCCTCGCCGCCGTGCGCGACGCGGCCCTGCACGCCGCACCGGTGCTGAGCGTCGAACGCGCGGATCTGGCGGGGGTGTTCCAGCGCTGCACGGCCGCGGACCGGCCACCCGCGCTGCGCGGTGCGGCCGTCGGCGCGGTCGCGGTACTCGACCCGGCAGCCGGGATCGACGTCGCGCACTCGGTGCGCCTGGCGGGCACGCCCGAGCTGCTCGGCGACTTTCTCGCCGGCCTGTTCGCCCTGGCTCGCGAACAGCTTCTCGACGCGGCACGGGATGATTCGACCGGCTCGGGGGAACCGCTGCTCGCGGTGCTCGACGAATTGGTCGCCGGCTTCGGCGACGAGGACTTCCTGGCGGCGCTGCCCGCGCTGCGCGTCGCCTTCGCCTGGTTCCCGCCGCGCGAACGCGCCCGGATCGGTGAACGTCTGCTCGGCATGCGCGGGCTGACCACCGACGTGTCCGCGCTGCTGCGCCTGGCCGCCGACGCCGACACCCTGGCGCACGCCCGCGCGGTCGAACTTCGAGTGGACCGGATGCTCGCCGAACACGGCCTGCTGGATCCGCCGACCGCTCTCGAATCCCTCTCCCCCGGAACAGAACTCGAGACCCCCGCATGACCGAACTCGATCCGGCCCTGGAACGCTGGCGGCTGATTCTCGGGACGCCCGGATCCACGGTCACGGGCGGCGCGGCCATGAGCGACGCCGGCGGCCGGCGCGACGCCGCCCTGGACTGGCTGTACGAACGCGACGGCGACCTGGACCGCCGCGACATCCGACGCACCGGCGGCGATGGGCCCTCCATCGTGCACGCGGTGGACTGGCTCGACGACATCCATCGCCTGTTCCCCAAGAGCACCATCGAACGCCTCGAACGCGATGCCGTGCAGCGCTTCGGATTACACGAGGTGCTGACCGATCCGGGCGTGCTCGAGCGCCTCGAGCCCAATGCCGAACTGCTCGGCGCGGTGCTGCGCACCAAACACCTGATGAATCCCGAGGTGCTGCGCATCGCGCGGCGCATCGTCGAGCAGGTGGTGCGCGACCTCATGGAGCGCATGGCCACCGAGGTCCGGGTGTGCTTCACCGGAACCCGATCGCGCCGGCCCAGCCGGATACCCCGCGCGGCCGACTTCGACTTCCCGAAGACGGTGCGTGCCAACCTCGCCCACTATCGGCCCGAGGAGAACAAGCTCTACGTCGAGACCGCGCATTTCCGGGCGCGAACCCGCAGGAACATGGACACCTGGCAGGTGATTCTGCTGGTGGATCAGTCCGGCTCCATGGTGAATTCGGTGATCCACTCCGCGGTGACGGCGGCGTGCCTGTGGAACCTGCCCGGTATCAAAACGCACCTGATCGCCTTCGACACCGACGTCGTCGATCTCACCCGCGACGTGGAGGACCCCGTCGAACTGCTCATGCGCGTGCAACTGGGCGGCGGCACGAACATCGGCCGCGCCCTCGCCTACGGCGCGCAGTTGATCGAACAGCCCCGGCGCACGATCGTCGCGCTCATCAGCGATTTCTACGAGGGCGGGGACGCGACGTTTCTCGTGCGCACCGCCGCGAACATGGTCGCCGAGGGGGTGCACGTGCTCGGGCTGGCCGCGCTGAACGAGGACGCGGATCCGGACTACGACCGTCACACCGGCCAGCGACTGGCCGACGTCGGCGTGCACATGGGCGCGATGACGCCCGGCGAACTGGCGAACTTCATCGCCGAGAAGATCGGATGACCCGGATGCGCGCCGACCTGCTCGCTCTCACCGACGATTCGCTCATCTCGCTCGCCAACCGCGGCATCTTCAAACGCGCGCTGAAGGAGAACGCCTCCGCGCCACCGGCACTCACCGAGGACGCGGACGGCACGGTCCGGGTCCGGTTCGCCGACGGGACCGAGACCACACTGCCGCCGGGGGCGACCCTGGAAGCCGCGCCGTGCGGCTGCGGTGCGACCTCGGTGTGCCGTCATCGCGTCATGGCGGTGCTGGCCTACCGCGACGGCTCCCCGGCCGCCGCGACGGCGGACGACCCGGATGCCGGCCCGGAGCGGTCATCGACGAGGGAGCTCGATCACGAAACCGCTGCGGCACAGCCGCCCTGGTCACCCGGCGAGTTCACCGACGACCAACTGAAGGAGCTGCTCGGCACGCGTGCCTTCACCGCCGCGCGCCGCGCACATCGGGCCGGGTACCGGGCGACCGTATGCCGGGCCACCGCCTCCGACCCGGTCGCCTCCGTCGAATTGTCCGCGGTGACAGTGCGTTTCCTGGTCCCCGGCGATCTCGGGTATGCCCGGGCCGACGCCGCCCGCGGGGCACGCACCGACGCCATCGCGCTGGCGGTCTGGGCCTTCCGGACCGCCGACGCTGCGGATGCGCGAGCGAGCAGGCTGGAGGTCTCGGTCGGCGCGTCGGCCGATGGTTCGGGCGCGGTCGCCGCCGCCGCGAGTGTGCGCGATCCACTCACCGATCTGCTCAACGACGGTGTCGCCCATGCCGGTCCGGCGTTGCCCGCGGTCTTCGGGGCCGCCCAGCGCACCCTGGATCAGGCCGGCGCCCGCTGGCCGCACGACGCGCTCACCGATCTCCTCGATCAGCTCGCCGCCTACCGTGACCGCAGCGCTCGCCACGATCCGCTGCACACCGCCGCCCTCATGACCGAACTCGTGGCCCGGCACCGCGCCGCGTCCCGGTCGGCGGTCACCGCCCTGGGCACCGAGGAGGCCGCGCAGACCCCGCTGCGGCACCTGCGGCTCACCGGCCTGGGCGCGCGCATCACCGGCAACGACGAATCCCGCGGCGTGGAAATCTATCTCGCGCATCACGATGCCCGGCTGGTCCTGGCGCTGCGGCACGACACCACGAACGCCGAGGGCGCGGAGCCGCCGAGCGCCGCGAGCCTGGGCAACCGCCGCACCGGCGCGGCCCGGCTCCGCGACCTCGCCGCGGGCAACGTGGTCACCGAATCCGCGGTGCGCTCGGCCAATCGCAGTGTGCGCCTGGCGAACAGCCGCGTGGCCCGCACCTCGGTGCTGCCCTCCGCCGGCGACTGGTCCACGCTGCCGCCCGAACTGCTGCTCACCGACCTGGACGCCGAGTCGGACCGCCTCGCCGCCCTTCCTCCCGCCCTCATCCGCCCCCGGGTACACGGGGAATCCGTTCGCGCCGTGGTCGTCACCGACGTCACCGCCGTGCACTACCTGCCCGGCGACCAGCGCCTCGAGGCCACCCTGCACGCTCCCGCCGGGACGGTGACCCTCTCCCACGCCCATTCCGGCGTCGCCCCGGGCGCGGTGGATGCCCTCGCGCACCTGCTGGCGGGCGAATCAGGCCCGGTCCGCTACGTCGCGGGCGCCCTGCGGCGCGTACACGGCCGCCTGGTCCTGGATCCGACCGCGGTGGTCGCGGGCGACACGGTGCACGTACCCTGCTTCGCGACGGCCGACACAGCACTCCCCCCGACCACCCACCCCGACGATCACTCCCCCCTCACCGCCGCCGTGACCGCCGCCCTCGCCCTGACGGCGGAGGTCCCCCACCGCGGCGCCCGCCACCTACCCCCCAGCTGGTTCACCCGCGCCGCCGAGTCCGCCGCGACCCTGCGCCGCCTCGGCCTCCCCACCGCTGCCGCCACCCTGACGACCCTCCACGAATCCCTCTCCGCCCCAACCCCTCCCACCCCCCTCGACACCTGGGCGACAACCCACCTCCGCCTCCTGCTAACCGCCGACCAACTCTGACCCCCACGGACAGCGAGGTACCCGTCCTCCGACGACAGGGTCGAGGGGCGGAACCCGCTCCGCCGCGGGCGGGCGCGCTTCGCCGCGCGTTACCGGAGTAGTCGTAGGTGAACCCGGCACCCGAGGATCATCGGCCCATAGTCGATCGCGGGCGCCTGCGGCAGCGGGGACGCGGCCGCGGGCGGGAACCCGGAGCGTCGATCACGGCGAACCATCGGCTTCGTTACAGAGATCCGGTAGCGGTCAAGCTGTTTCGGTCAGCAGGGCCAGATCGCGACGCCAAGCGGCGCACATCTCGACGTACGACGGCAGGCGGGCGGCCCTGAACTCCGTTGCGGACCAGTCTTTTTCAGCGACGGCGGCGGTCCACACGTAGGTCCAGGCGTAGGTCTCGCGGTCGCCCGCGTGTACCGGGATGGGGCGCAGGTCGTACTCGTCGTCCTCGAACGCGTCCAGTACCCGCCATTCGGGCGGGGTCAGGCCGTGCAGGAGGAAGCCGGGGGCGACGGCGGCGGGCGCGGGCACCAGGCCCGGGTACACCCGCTCCGGCAGCGCCGCCACCCGGCGGCCGGACGCGGTCGCGGCCTCCAACCCCGGTGTGCGGCCGAGCAATTCGTGCAGCACCGCCGGAAATTGCAGCGTCCCGTAGACGAACAGCGGTTCGCTTGCGGCGGGGTGCCGGCGGCGCGCCCAGCGCCCGGCCGAACTCATCGCCCGGCCAGCCGCGCGAAGATCGCCGGATCGTGCGAGTTGATCACGGTCAGCTGGTGGCCCTGCGCGCGCCGCAGCTCGCGCAGCCTGCTCTGATTCTCCCGATAGGCCCCGCGCACCAGCGACCCGGTCTCGTACAGCTTGACCTGCCACGGCGTGTGCGGCTGCTCCGGATCGATCGAACTCTCCACCATGAACGAATCACCGGCGTGCAGCAGCCAGCCCCGGCCCGAGTCGATGGCGTAGCCGACGTGCCCGCGGGTGTGGCCGATCAGCGGCACGGCCAGGATCTCCGGGGGCAGGCCGGGCAGATCGCGCACCGTGCCGAATCCGAACCAGTCCTCGCCGCCCTCGACCTCGTTCACCATCCACTTGGGTCCGTGCGCCCACTGCGGCGCGCGGTAGCGCAGCCGCTCGGACAGGGTGGGCAGCGCCATGGCGGCCCGGAACTCGGGGCCGTGCACGTGCACGGTCGCCTCCGGGAAATCGGCCAGGCCGCCGGAGTGATCGAGATCCAGATGCGTGAGCAGGATGTGCCGCACATCGCGCGGGTCGTAGCCGAGCCGCTGAATCTGCCGGACCGCGGTCTCGGCCTCGGCCAGTTTGGCGCCCAACGCGAATCGCGAAATGCCCACCATGCGCCCCGGATCCCGCACGCAATCGAGACCGTATCCGGTGTCGACCAGGACGAGTTCGTTCCGGGTCTCGATCAGCAAACAGTGATCGACGAGCCCGAACCCCATGGTGCCGCAGTTCAGATGGTGGATCCGCATGGGCTCGAGCGAACCAGAAGGCACCGAACCGGTCAATTGGAACCCCCAACAGCGCCTGCTCACGCACCCCGGAACCCGCCGCCGGGGTGCGCACGATCACACCTCAACCGAGGTCAGTGCGGCCGGTGACTGCGAATGATCTCCGCGAGCCGCTCGTAATCCTCCCCGCGCGCGGTGGACGAACGATAGGCCAGCCCCAGGGTCCGCCCCGGCGCGGGCGCGGCGAAGCGCGCGATATCCAAAGTGCCGCGCGAGGTTTCGGCCGCGACCGCCATCTCCGGAATCAGCGAGACGCCGAGATCGCCGGCCACGCACTGCACCACCGTCGCCAGCGAGGCGGCCCGGGTGTCACCCACCGCACCCGGATGCGCGTCGTTGGACCGGCACAGGTCCAGGGTCTGATCGCGCAGGCAGTGCCCCTCGTCGAGCAGCAGCAGCGGCAGTGCGTCCAGATCGGCGGGCCGCAGATCCGCGCGCCCGGCGAATTCGTGCCCGCGCGGCACCACGAGCACGAATTCCTCCGCGTAGAGCGGAATCTCGACCAGACCGGACGCGTCGGTCGGCAGCGCGAGCAGCGCCACGTCCAGCACCCCGGAGCGCAGGCCGTCCAGCAGCCGCCCGGTCTGATCCTCGATGATGTGCGGGACGAGCGTGGGCAGCTGCCTGCGCAGCTCGGGCAACAGCGTCGGCAGCACATACGGGGCAACCGTCGGAATGATGCCCAGCCGCAGGGTGCCGCCGAGCCCGGAACCCGCCGCCGAAGCCACGAATCGATCCGCGGCCTCGAGGGTCGCCATCGCCTGTGCCAGCAGTCTTTTGCCCGCCGGGGTGACCAGTACGCGCCGGGTACTGCGTTCGATCAGCTGCAATCCCAGTCCGTTTTCCAGCGATGCGAGGGCCTGGGATAACGTGGGCTGGCTCACTCCCAGCCGAGCCGCGGCGGTACCGAAGTGGCGATACTCGGCGATCGCTACGAACGCACGCAGCTGCGACAGGGTCGGCTGATAAGTTTGATCAGTCACGCCTATCAGTATAGTGCGACCGATCACCTTTACCTTTTACCCAGGTCGAGGCAAGATCGTTCGCAACAGTCACGACACGATCGATTCGACTACATACATAGAGGAGCAAGCATGGCCCTGCTGACCATCGGCGACCAGTTCCCCGCCTACAACCTCAAGGCTGTCATCGGCGGTGACCTGACGAAGGTGAACGCTCAGCAGCCCGACGACTACTTCACCCAGATCTCGAGCGACGACTACGCCGGCAAGTGGCGCATCGTCTTCTTCTGGCCGAAGGACTTCACCTTCGTGTGCCCGACCGAGATCGCCGCCTTCGGCAAGCTGAACGAGGAGTTCGCCGATCGCGACGCACAGGTGCTGGGCGCCTCGGTCGACAACGAGTTCGTGCACTTCCAGTGGCGCGCGCAGCACGAGGATCTCAAGACCCTCCCGTTCCCCATGCTGAGCGACCTCAAGCGTGAACTGGCCGCCGCCACCGGTGTTCTCAACGCCGACGGCGTCGCCGATCGCGCCACTTTCATCATCGACCCGAACAACGAGATCCAGTTCGTGTCCGTGACCGCGGGCTCGGTCGGCCGCAATGTCGACGAGGTGCTGCGGGTGCTCGACGCCCTGCAGTCCGACGAGCTCTGCGCCTGCAACTGGAAGAAGGGCGACCCGACCATCCAGGCCGGCGAGCTCATGACCGCTTCGGTCTGATCGACCCGCATTTCCATCGCACTGCGGCACCGATCGCCCAAGTAGTCCACGACCCAAAGGATTTCGCGCTGTGACCATCGAGAACCTCAAGAACTCCCTCCCCGAGTACGCCAAGGACCTCAAGCTCAACCTCTCCTCGATCGCCCGCACCACCGTGCTCAACGAGCAGCAGTTGTGGGGCACCCTGCTCGCGTCGGCGGCCGCCACCCGTTCGGCCACCACGCTGCGGGAGATCGCCGAGGAAGCCGCCGACACCCTGTCGGCCGAGGCGTACAACGCCGCATTGGGCGCCGCCTCGATCATGGGCATGAACAATGTGTTCTACCGGGGTAAGGCGTTCCTGGGCGGGCGTTACGACGATCTGCGCGCGGGCCTGCGTATGCAGATCATCGGTTCGCCCGGTGTGGACAAGGCCGATTTCGAGCTGTGGTCGTTCGCGGTGTCCTCGATCAACGGCTGCGCGCACTGCCTCGAAGCGCACGAGCACACCCTGCGCGAGGAGGGCGTGTCCCGTGAGGTGATCTTCGAATCGCTGCGCGTGGCCGCCATCGTGGCCGGCGTCGGCCAGGCCGTCGCCACCACCGAGGCGCTGGCCTCGGCCGCGGTCTGATTCCAGACCGCACGGACGTGATTCGGGAGCGGTAGTTCGGGTTCCCGAGCAGGGGCCGCGCACCCACGGGTG